>JAUSJA010000016.1 GCA_030647905.1 Gemmatimonadaceae bacterium
TTGTCTTTGCTGGGAACTCGAGCACTCTGATTAACGGAATGAAGCGCCTTTCCCTCTAAAGCGTTTTTCACCGTGTCTTCGTGTCTCCGTGGCACGCAGGGCGGCTCGCCTCCATCCTGCCAACTCGAAACTGACCCACTACGTCTGCGTGGCACAGCCCTCTGCGTCTCGCCTGACAATGTAAATTGTCAGGCATATGAAGATTCTCGTGATCGAAGACGATCCGACGGTTGGCCAGTTCGTCAAGCGCGGGCTGGAGCAGCAGCGATGGGTGGTGGACCTCGTCGCCAACGGGGATGAAGGCGAGCAGCTTGCCGCCGGTGGTAGCTACGATCTCATCATCCTCGACATGCGGCTCCCCGGGAAATCGGGGCTGCAGGTTCTCAACGGTCTCCGCGCCCGCGGCTTCGAGCGGCCTGTGCTCGTGCTCACCGCGCAGGACGCGATCGACGCGAAGGTCGAGACGCTCCGGGCGGGCGCCGACGATTACGTCACCAAGCCATTCGCGTTCGAAGAGCTGCTTGCGCGCATCGAAGCCCTTTCACGCCGGCCGCGCGTGCTCGTATCGCCGGCGCTCAAGGTCGCCGATCTCGAGCTTCATCTCGACACGCGCGAAGTCACTCGCGCGGGCGCTCCGATCGAGCTCACGCCCAAGGAGTACACGGTTCTGGAGTACCTGATGCGTCACGCCGGACGTGTGATGAGCCGCACGCTCATCACCGAGTATGCATGGGGCTATCATTTCGACCCCGGCACGAACATCGTGGACGTCGTCATCAATCATCTCCGAAAGAAGATCGACGCGTCCCATTCGCCAAAGCTCATTCATACGATTCGCGGCGTCGGGTACGTGATTCGAACCGACGCGCCGTCGTCCAGGGGCTGAGGCCGCATGGCGTCCTCCCGCACGAACATCACCGCTGCGTTCGTCGCGGGCCTCGTTGCCGTTACCGGCGCGCTCGGCCTCACTTTCTGGACGGTACGCAATGCCACCGTCTATGGGGACATCGCGCGCTACGCCAGCACTGAAGCGGATCTCGCCACCCGCCTGATACTGGAGGCGGGAGAAGGAGCACAGTCGGTTGTCATCGGACCCGACACCGCCGCGGAGATGTTTTCCATCACCCCGCGGCTCCGCGCGATGCTCAACGCATTCCCCGGGTATCTGGTTGTAAAGGACCGGCAGGGTCTGGTGCTGTTCCAGTCGGCCGAGGTGCGGCGTCTCAGCAACGCCGACGCGGCACTCCTGTCGGATCAACTCACCAATCTTCAACCCGGCGGGCCGGCGGGTCTGCTGTCACTCGACGGTGCGCAGGACCGGCTGCTCCTCGTGGCACAAAACATCGCGGATTCGACCAGCAGCAGCCTTGGGAAGGTCGTGGTGGGAGTGCCGACGCAGGACGCGACCGCGCTTCCGCGCGAGCTCATGATCGCTCTCTTCGTCATCGCGCCCGTCGTCATCGTAGCTGCCGGCTGGGGAGCGTGGGCCACGCTCGGAATCACGTCGCAGCGCATCGGGAAAATCACTCACGACGTCTCCGCGATCAGTGACGGCCGCAGTCTGCACCGCCGTCTCAGCATTGAAAACGCGGGTCAGGAATTCGAGGAGCTGATCGCCACGCTCAACGCGATGATCGAGCGCCTGGAGACATCTTTCCTCGGACTCCGCCGATTCACCGCCGACGCGAGCCACGAGCTGAAGACGCCGCTCGCCGTTCTGCGCGCCGATGTCGAGCGCGCGATGAGTGAGCCGTCGCCGGCGGACCGGATGGTGGCGCTCGAAGAAGCACTGCACGAGACGACGCGCATGGCTGACCTCGTGGAAAGTCTGCTCACTCTCGCCCGCGCCGACGAAGGACGTTTCGACATTCACCGCGAGCCAGTGGAGCTCAAGCCGCTCGTCGAGGACGTGTACGAGACAGCGCTGATACTTGGCGAGGGAGCGGAAGTGACGGTGAATCTTCCGTTCACCGCTGAAGTCACGGTGATGGGAGACCCAACGCGCCTCCGTCAGCTCTTCCTGAATCTCGTGACGAACGCGATCAAGTACACGCCCGCCGGCGGCAAGGTGGACATCGGCCTTGGATTGCATCCGGACAACGTCACGTTCGCCGTGCGCGACACCGGAATAGGAATTGCCGCCGCCGATGTGCCTCACATCTTCGAGAGATTCTGGCGCGCCGACCGCGTGCGATCGAGAATGTCCGAGCGCGGCGGCTTCGGCCTCGGACTGGCGATCAGCCAGTGGATCGCCCAGGCGCATGGTGGCACGCTCACTGCGTCGTCAAGGCTCGGGCGCGGGAGTCTCTTCACTGTCACACTGCCTCTTCCCCAGCAGGCGGCGAAAACATGAACAATTCATTAAGCGGGAATTCATTGATTCTTAATCTTCCCGCTATTACGTCGGGCATTTGCTCCGGGTAATCTACATATCATCAAACCCTTACTCGGTGATTGAATGTTCAACCTACTGATCGAGTCCAGGCCCAGGCGGCAGAAGATGGCTGGCGGTACGCTGTTCAGTATCATCTTCCACGGGACTCTGGGCGCTGCCGCGGTAATCGCTACGGCGAGTGCTGGCATCGCCAGCGACAAGTCCAAGGCCGAGAAGATCCAGTTCGTGGAGATGAAGAAGGAAGCTCCGAAGCCGAAGCCGAAGGAGCCGCCTGCTCCGCCGCCCAAGGACGTGGTCGTCAAGGCCCCGCCGCCGAAGGGATTCCAGGTGCTGCGCGCGCCGGTGGAGATCCCGATCAAGATTCCCGACATTGACCTTTCCAGGAAGGTCACTGACGAAGCCGACTTCAGCGGAAAGGGCGTGAAGGGCGGCGTCGCCAAGGGAGTCGAAGGCGGCACGCCACAGGTGATTGACCCCGGCCAGACGTACTTCGACTTCCAGGTGGAGAAGCAAGTCTCTCAGATCCTGGGCACCGGATCGCCACGTTATCCCGACGCGCTCCGCTCCTCGGGCGTCGAGGGTGAAGTCCAGGCCCAGTTCGTCGTGAACGAAGAGGGCCGCGCCGAACCAGGCTCCTTTAAGGTCATCAAGGCGACCAACGATCTCTTCGCCAGTGCGGTGCGTTCGGCTCTCCCGAACATGCGCTTCTACGCGGCCGAGGTCGGCGGAAAGAAAGTGAAGCAGCTCGTGCAGCAGAGCTTCCAGTTCAAGCTCGACAGATAACCAACTCTTACCGGAGATCCGGATACAATGCAACTCTCGCTTCTAGACCTTTGGAACCAGATGGGCGGGTTTGCCCGTGGCATCGTGTTCACCCTCGTCATCATGTCCGTCTGGTCGCTCTCGGTGACCATCAAGAAGTGGTGGGACCTCAGGCAGGCACAGAAGGAAACCCGTAAGTTCGCTCCCGAGTTCTCGCAGTTCCTCGAGGAGGACAACCTCGCCGAGGCCGTTACGCTCGCCGACAAGTACAAGAGGTCGCACGTCGCACGCGTGCTTGGTGGGGCACTTACAGAGATCCGGCCGCTGATTCATGATGGATCGGTGACGGTGGGCGACATCAACTCGGCTGAGCGCGCGATCGAGCGCGAGATGCTGATGACGATCACGGACCTCAAGCGCGGCCTGGGCGTTCTGGCAACCACCGGCGCGACCGCTCCGTTCGTCGGACTTTTGGGAACCACGATGGGAATCGTGAACTCCTTCGCCG
>JAUSJA010000017.1 GCA_030647905.1 Gemmatimonadaceae bacterium
CTGCTGAAGAAAAGCGGCGGCAACGCGTGATGTCCTTCCAAACCCCGCCAGCTGAGCAGTCAGAAGTTCCAATAACAACATGAACCCAAGGGGACATTTCTACTTTGTTAAGACGGGGGACATTTCTACTTTGGCTTGACATCTTCATTGACATGCCGGCCCGGTTGCGGTAACTTTGATATCTGTCGCACACATGCGTGCGACAACGACTCGCCAGTGAACACACAAGGGGACCTGGACATTACCAGGTCTCTTTTCAGTTTGGCGAGCCAGAACAAAGGTCGGCGGGTACGGCAATACCGGACTTCCGACGAACATCAACACGAGGAAGTACCAGTATGCGTACCACAGGAACTGTGAAGTGGTTCAACGATGCCAAGGGTTTTGGCTTCATCACCCCGGAGAACGGACAGAAGGATTGCTTCGTTCACCACTCCGCCATCAATGGCAGCGGCTTCAAGTCGCTCGCCGAGGGCGAGAAGGTCGAGTTCGACGTCGTGCAGGGCCAGAAGGGTCCCGCGGCCGAGAATGTAACGAAGGTTCGTTGATCCCACTCGCAGGTAGAGTGTGACAGAGGCGGGGCCACTCTGGTTTGACCAGGGTGGCCCCGTTCTTTCATCGTTAGGTAAACATCAGAGCACGGAGATTTATGGCCAAGGAAGAAGCGATCGAGCTGGAAGGAACCGTCACCGAAGTGCTGCCTGACGCGACGTTTCGCGTGCTCGTGGCGAACGGGCACGACGTTCATGCGACGATCGCCGGAAAGATGCGGCGGTTCAGAATCCGCGTGCTCGCCGGCGACCGTGTGACGCTCGAGGTTTCGCCGTACGACCTGACGCGCGGCCGCATCACCTTCAGGCACAAGAGCTAGCGCGCCAGACCGCTCGGCCGACTCTAGTCCGCCAGGACGAAAGTCACCTTCAGCAGTACCCGGTATTCGGTGATCTTGCCGTTGGCGATCACCACCTTCTGGCCCTTGACCCAGGCCCCCGTGACGTTCCGGAGGGTCTTCTCCGCCCGCGCGATGCCCACCTTGATCGCGTCGTCGAAGCTCTTTGTGGATGAGGACTGGATCTCGGTAACCTTTGCGACCGACATATGACGCTCCTTGGGATGGGAGTGTTGCGGAGAGCATGTATTTCCGATCCAGTTTGCATCAAGAAGCACACCCGGTCAGCAGAGAACCCCCGTCAGGCTACTTCAGGTTCCTGCGCATCGGCGCGAGAGCGACGCCGGGTGCGGTCGAGTGGACTACCCGGCGATACGTTCGATCAAGCTGGGCATGTGACTCACCACGAGCCTCTCGAGCTGCACCTTCCGACTCGCGTTATCGATGTCGATGCCTACGAGATTCCCCTCGGCATCGTAGTCTAGCACCACGCCCTCGGATATCTCCTGGCTGTCGGTGCTTGGACGTTCCGACAAGTCGATGTAGAGCGAGTCGGTGTCCGCGTGGTAGTTGAGCTTCATGGCTTGAATCTGCCCGAATTAAGCGTGATGCGATACTGGGGCAGCATAGGCACCCATGAATCCTGAACATCCTTCAGACTCACCATTCCGCGGGTTTCGTGATGGTTACGCCGCTCGCGCTTCGGAAGCTCGCTGGAAATTGATGGGACTGGTACTGCCGGGCTCCGATCTTCACATGCCGCGTTGCAAGCCGCTCGAGCTCGCGGTTGTGGCGGTGGAACGGAAAGACTACAGCTATCTCGGCGCCCGGATATAAGCGTCTCGCCGTTCGGATTGCAGGTGCGAGGTCTGTATCCCCTGTGACCAGAGCGACTCCGTCGCATCGACTGAGAGCGAGCAACTCCATAAGTTTGCATGCGATTGCGACGTCGGTCTCCTTCTCTTCGTGCGTCTGATAGGACAGCCTCACCGTCCGCGCGGGGATGCGGAGCCAGCGCTTGAACGGCGCAATCTGCATCCGCATTTCCGAAAGGTTCTTGATGTGCTGTTTCCGCTTGAAGTCAGCGAGGGAGATGTCCACCCCGCGCGCTTCCAGCGCGGCGATGAGAGCCAGGTGCCTCCGAACGACATCCGGCTTCTTCGATTCCAGATGTCTCGCCAGCGCTGAGAAATAGTGGATCCCGTCCATCGCATACCCGGGTCCGAACGAACTACGCACGATTGTGGTGCACATGGCGTGGATGTCGAGCCATCGAAGGGGCCCGGCCCCCAGATGCCTTTCCGCAGCCTTAACGGAATGGTAGAGATTGAACCCGTCGACGAGGAATCTGATTCGCATGACAAAAAAAACCCCGAGGCCGTAGCCTCGGGGGGGCCGGCGGCCGTAGCCGCCGGGGATGATCTGCTTTGAAAATACTACCGCAGTCGAAGCTGGTCAACCGAATCTACGTTCCCCCGCGGCGAAGTCAGGCAACCTTTCTTGCCGCCTGGTACCGTCCCGCCGCGTCGACCGTGATTTCGCCCATGAGAGCGAGCGTTTCGAGGTGACGGACGATTAGATCGCGGCGCGCTCCCTTGAATGCGGACATCGCCTCGTCAGGCGTGACTGCCCTCTGAGCGACAAGCGATCCGATCGTTGAGAGCTGCTCGACAGCGGTAGCCGGCCAGGTTCTCGGCTGCTCCCCTTTGACTGCCACGGATATTTCCTTCTCGGGCTGAGTCGACTCCGGCTGCTGCGCCGCGGGCGCGAAGCGGGGGATCTGGTAGTCGGGCCTGAGCCAGCGGATGATGCCTCGCTTCTCCTCTTCGACGCGTTCGTCGTGCAGCGCGACGAGCCGCTCGAGGATTTCCTCCTTCTCCATCGGCCACGGCCACCCGTACGCCTCGGCCACGAGTGCATCGAGCTCGTTGTGGATGTCGCGAAGAACGCCGCACGCAGCGATCTCGTGGATCGCGCGCTCTTTCGGCGTGAGGCGCGCGCCGGAGCGGAGTTTCGCGACGACGTTGTACATGCCCGTCATCGTGACGCGCTCGTCGCGGGCGATGGCGGCTTTGCGGTGGGCGTCGAGGCGCTCGGCAACGGCGGAAACCCTGTTAGCAAGTTCAGGCTGGCCGACAGGAAAGCAGTACGGATCGAAGCAAAGGGTCTTAGTGTACCGTGGGCGATCCTCCAGAGTCGCTCCAGCGGAGAGTGCCCACGTCTCGTGCAGTTTGGATGACAGCACTCCAAGAATTGCGGCATTGTCAATGGCGATAGCGACAACGCTGTGGTCGGGCGCGATCGCTGCATCGACGAACTGGAAATGGCGAAACTTTGCTGTCTCGGTAGTGCCGATGTATCTCGAAAGTCCATGCAACGCTTGTCGAAGCTCCCGTCTTGGCCAGCCGAACTGCCACCATTTTTCCCTGAGAACATCGCGTGCATTCGCTGCTCTTTCGGGTTTCACGCGGTCCCTTACGATCTCAAAAGCTTGAACGAAGGAAGTGGCTTCCGACTCCTCCATATATCCGAAGTCGATGACCCAGCGGTCGCGGGAGCGTTGAGTAAGATCTTTCCCAGCGACCATCGGTCTCACAATCTTGGTCAACGAAGGGCTCTGACGGAGTAGGGCGGCTGCTTCCTCTGCGGTAAGAAGGAACCCCGCGCCGTGAAGCGCGAAGCCCATTGATGCCACGCCCTTGTTGGCAAGGACGCGTTGTTCCGTAGCTTCAGAAACATCCGCGCTTGCTGTAAGATCGTCGTTAAGCTGGGTGGCGGTCTGTATGCTGCCAACGGACCCCGCATCGTCGATACTTACGAGTCGGGCGTTGTCAATCGGTTGTCCAAGTACGGTTAAAGCGACTCGAACGGCAGCCCCATCAACATCGTCATTCCACGGATGATTGGGAATAGCCCAAATAACTCGTGCACCTAATTCACGTACTTGCTGGAGTACCGGGCGTGCGTGCACCTGAGTTATCGAGTTGGTCGTGATAATGCCTGCTCGAGCGACTGCACCAGACGCAACCGCAACACCTGCCTTGTACCACCAATAGAGGACAAAATCCGCGCTCTCTGGGATGGTGGCGTACACGGTTCGAAGCGCATCGACGTAGCCGTCTCCCAAGGCGTCGCGCATGCGCTTTGAGCCCAAGTACGGTGGATTCCCGACAATGAAATCTGCCTTCGGCCACTCCGCCTGCCTCGCGCCCAGATACTCATAATACGGCAGCTTCGCCTCAGGGTCCGGCACGAGCTCTCCGGTCACCGGATGCACGACGCGCGGCGTCGGATCGGGACGATCCCTCTCCGGCCGGTGCACGATCTCATCCCACGCCAGCACCGCGTCGCGGCACTCGATCGTCCCAGTGTCCTCGAGTATCGGATCGGGCGGCGTACGACCACCATGCGACTCGCGCCAGAACTGGTGATAACCGATCCACAACGTCAGCTCGGCGATCTCACGCGCCCACGGCTTCACCTCGATACCGTGAAACTGCCGCGGATGCACCTCGTCGAGAACGAGCGCGCCCTGACCGCCCGACAACCGCGTGATCTCGTTCAACACCTCGAGCTCGATCCGCTTCACCGCCGCCATCGTCACGTAAAGAAAATTGCCGCTCCCGCAGGCGGGATCGAGAAACGACAGCCCGCGCATCCACTCGTGAAAATCGCGAAGCTGCTTCACAGCTGCGGTCTTGTCCTTCGCCTTCCCGGTCTCCTCGAGCTGAAGCACCGCAGCCTGCACCGCAGTCCATCGCTCGCGTATCGGCTCAACCACAGTCGGCTCGACCAGCCGCTCTATGTACGCCCTTGGCGTATACTCGGCCCCCAGCCGATGACGTTCCTCCGGATCGAGCGCGCGCACTAGCAGCGTTCCGAAAATTGACGGCTCGACCTGCGACCAGTCGTGCTTCGCCGCTTCGATCAGGAGATCCACATCGCGCGCCTCGAGAGGCAGCGCCTCCACCGTTTGAAAGAAGTGTCCGTCAAAGCGATGCAGCATTTCTGCCCCGAACATCCCACCCGTATCCATCGTCTTCCAGAGGGAATCGAGGGCGAGAGTCAGCCGGTCCTTGTCCCGCGCGTGTCGCGCGGTCTCGAGCGTTCGACGAAAGAGATTCTCTGGCAGGAGCCCGACATCTTCAGAGAACAGAGAGAAAACGCAGCGCATGAGGAACCGCCCGACACGCTCGGTGTCGAATCCGCGCGACTCGAGCTCAGCCGCCAGCTCGGCGAGTCCACCGGCGATCTCCTTGCTCACGGCCTGAGCCTTCCCACGGGGATCGCGCGCCGCTGGCTGAGCGAAGATGTCGAACAGCAGCGCGATATCGTCGTGCCGCTCGTGCAGCGTCGAGAGCGCGATGCGGCGGCCGGCGGCGAAATCCCCGTACGCTCCGCTCCACCGGTCCCACACTATCAGCGTGCGCGACACGTCGAGCACCATCAGATATGGCGGCGGATCACCGGAAACGTGCGCGACGTAGTTGCGAACCTGCCCGAACGCCTTGCGGAGCAGGGAATCGTTGCGCGGACCCTCACCCGACGATTTCGCCTCGAGCGCGAAATACCCGGCCTTCCAGCAATCGATGTAATTGATCGATTCGCGCCCTTCCCGATCCACGACCGACACCGGCAATTCGAACCGATAGTCGTTCGTCGGGGGGTCAGGCTTCTCCACGCCGAGCGCGTCGCAGAAGCGCAGCATCCAGGTCTGGAAGGATGCTCGTTCGTTGACGCTGGTTTCCGCCCAGTCCTGGGCGAGCCCCGCGAGACGCGACGCGGCTTCGCGGGGAACGGATTCCGTCACGCGCCCAATCTATGGAATAGGGGTATCAGCAGCAGCATCTGCCCCTTCGATGAACCCCCTGATCTGCTCCGACTGCGCCTCCGCGTCCTCTTCGCCAAGCTCGATCAGACGGCGCAGATAGTCCTCCTGGAACAGCACGAGGCTGATGAAGTCGGGGCTGGTCGTCTCCTTCGTTCCCAGCCCTCTCGTGAGATATCGCACCGCAGTCGGAAGCCGCGGCTCCAATTCGCGCGCGAGGCTCCCAAGCTCGCGCGATGGACGCAGCACGAGAATGTTGACCACGCGCGTCGACTCCCGATGCTCCGGCGGCACGTGCCGAAGAAGGCGGTTCACCTTCTTCAGACGCAGAATGTCTTCCTCGATGATATCGAGAAAAATCGAGCTGTAGAGCACGCCGAGCACCTGCGCGGGCGGCGGATACCCGGCCGTCATCGGCACGTCCGCCTCGGCGCGAGTCTTCTGATGCTTGGTGGAGATCGTGAGAATGCGCGACGCGCCGAGATGCAGCGCCGGAGAAAGCGGCGCGGTCAAACGAACACCGCCGTCTCCGAACCACTCGCTTCCGACTTTCACGGCGGGGAAGAGCATCGGCAGAGCGCTCGACGCCATCACGTGCTCGACGGTCAGCCGCTCCATCTTGCTCCGCCGCTGCGGACGCTGCCACAGGTCAATGTCCTTTCCTTCGATCCACGTCACGGACTGCCCCGTCATGTAGCTCGTCGCGGACACCGCCACGGCCTGCAACGATCCGCTGGCGATCCGCCGCGCGATGCCGGGAAGCGTTCCGTCGGCATTCCGTTCGAGGCTCCCCTCGAGAAACTCCCTCAGTGGCTGCGTATCCATCATTCCGCGTATGGGCTCGCGCGCGTGGCGCGTGCCGCCCGACGTCAGCCGCACGCCCCACGTCACCATGTTCCTGAGTAGCGGGCCGGCGCGAAGGTCGTACACCTGTTCAGGTGATAGCGAGAGCCAGAGCTTCACGAGGTCGTCGGCCGCACGCTCGAGCGAGCCCTCGTGCGCTGCGAGATGCACCGTGTTCACAGCGCCAGCCGAGATGCCCGTGAGAATCGGGATCTTGAGCTGTGGATAGATTCGCGCGAGCCCGCGGAGAACGCCCGCCTGATAAGCGCCACGCGCTCCGCCGCCGCCGAGCATCAGGGCGAGGTGTCCTGGGTTCTCGCGGTCCGTCTCGATCAACGGATTCTCAGCCACGGCGATCGCCCGTCGTCGAGCGCAGCGACGGCTCTACTGCACGTACCTCAGAATGTCGTACACGTATTTCACTCCGAACCCTACGTTCTCGATCGAAAGCCGCTCGTTGTTCCCATGCACGCCCATCTGCCGCTCGGCCTGCTCGGTCCTGAACGGATCGATCGCGTAGGTGATGATACCGAGCTTGCGATACGTCGGCCGGTCGGTCGCTCCGGTCTGCATCGGCGTCGTGACGAACGCGGTCGGCTCGCGCTCCTTCGCTGCCCGCTCGATCGCGCGGAAGAGATCGGTATCTGTCGGGCTCTCCAGCGGCGTCTTGGGTTGAAGGATCGTGCTCCAGTGTACCGCGGTGTCGCCGACGATGCCCTGAAGCGTGGCGAGCATTGCCGCCGGATCGGTGTCGGGCAGCAGGCGGATGTCAATTTCGGCCGTCGCTTCGGGCGGAATCACGTTCGTCTTGCCCGATCCGTTCAGCCCCGTCAGCGAGATCGTGTTGCGGAGATACGCGTTCCAGTACACGTCGCTCAGGATCCACTCGCGCGCTTCGGGATTATCCAGCGCCTTCGTCACGTCCGCCAGCCAGCTCTTCTTTGGCTCGGGATAGAGACGCGAGATGTCGCGGAAGAACTTGTCCACTCCCGGCGTCACGTGCAGCGGAGTCTCGTACTGTGCGATCTTGTCGAGCGCCGCGACGAGACGCGGTACGGGGTTCTGCTTTGTGGGACGCGAGCCGTGCGACGGAACTCCCTTCACGGTGAGACGCTGCCAGAACGTCCGCTTCTCGGCCACACCGACCGCGAAATATTTTACCTTGCCATCGACCACCGCGTTCTCTGTCGCCTCGGTGATGAGGTACTCGACGTCCTTGAGGAGATCGGCGTGATTCTTCACGAACGTCAGACCGCCGGTTGACGTGAACTCCTCGTCGGCATTGGCGATGAAGACGATGTCGCGGTTGAGTGGCACGCCCGAGCGCTTGAGCGCGATCATCGCCATCAGATGCGCGACGGCCTCGCCCTTCATGTCTATCGCGCCCCGGCCCCAGATGTAGCCGTCCTTCACCTCGCCCGAGAAAGGATCCACCTTCCACTGCGACGGCGTGGCAGACACGACATCCATGTGATGCAGCAGCGCTATCGCTTTCTTCTTCCCGTTGCCCTTGAGACGCGCGTAGAGGTTCGCCCGGCCCGGTCCCAGATCGGCAGTGTCCACGATCTCGGCGGGGATTCCTTCCTTGTCGAGAATGTCCTTCAGGAAATGCGCTGCGGCGAGCTCGTTGCCCGGTGGATTCGTTGTGTTGATGCGCAGGTACTGCGAAAGGATTCCCTGCGCCTCCTTCGCGATGGCGTCCCAGTCAACCGGACGCTGCGTGGCGCGCTGCGCGCCGGCGAGAGAGGGAAGCGCAACGAATGCGAGCATTGCGACGAGACTGAATCTTCTGATAGTCGGCATGTTGTCGGAACGGGTGCGGGAGAAGAGAAGTGAAATTGGGCGCGGAGCGGCGCGCGCCGCAATCCTCGGCGTCCCGTCCGCCGCTGTAATCAGCGGGGGCCCTCGACCAGCTCTCGCATCACCTCGATGTATCTGTCCGTCACCCCCGCCCATCCGAATCGCGAAGCGGTATGCAGGCGCGCGCGGACCGACGCTACGCCGAGCCGATCCGGGTTGTCGTAGTAGCGCATTATCGCCGCGCGGAACTCCGCGACGCTGCCGCTTTCAACCAGATGGCCGTTCTCCCCCTCGGTGATGACGTCGGCAATTCCCTCGAGCTGTGACGCGATCGTCGGCAGCCCGCACAGCCCCGCCTCGAGCATCACCAGGCCGAACCCCTCGATGTCACCCGGCACCGGCACGTTCGGCATCACGAACAAGTCGGATCCGCGATAGACGACCTCGAGCTCCGAGTCGCTAACGGCGCCGGTCAGCTTGACGCGAGCGCCGAGGTCGTGGTGGCGGATAGTGTCCTCGATGCGTGTGCGCTCCGGACCGTCGCCGACGATCAGGTAATGGACATCGGCCGGAAGCAGCGGCATGACGTTGGCGACGAACCACGCCACTCCCTTCCGCGGCACGAGCCGTCCGACGCTGCAGAGAATCAGTCGCGGTGCGGTTGCCTCGGCATCCGCGTACGCGGTGTGAATCCTCTCCCTCGCCGTGGCGTGATCTTGTTCTGGAGAGAACCTGTCCAGTCTGATGCCGAGTGGGACGACGGTGCACCTGGTGCGCGCCAATCCTCGCGCTTCGCTCGCCGCGGCGGTTGCGCGACTGATCGGCAGGGCGAGGTCCAGCGTCTCAAAGGTCCGGCGGACCAGCGATGGATAGGGCCACGTCGGGGTCGTCACGTCGAGGCCATTCACGATGGACGCCGTGACGATGCCGTTCCGCTTCAGAACGCTACGCAGTGGAACGACGAGCGCTGCGGTGACCATCGAGGAAAAAAGTATCGCGTCAACGTCGCGGCTCCGCGCGAGGCGGCGGATCTCCCGCAGCGCGGCTCCGAGGAAGACCGGCGTGCGCCAGGCGCGCTGATTCCATGGGCTTCGCAGGACGAGCGTAGTGACGTCGGCACCACGGTGCGTGAGCAGACTGTCGTGCAGATCCAATGAGACCCGCTGCATGCCGCCTACGTTCTCGAGTGGCCGTCCGCGCGGGGGAAGGGAATGCGAGACGAAGAGCAGGCGCATCTAATTCAACTCTTCGTAGTATGAAGCAAGCTGACCGAGAATCCTGCTCCACTCGTATCCCTCGGCAGCTTCGCGTGCGGCTTTCCCCATGCGCGCCCGCAACGAAGCGTCTCCGATCAGCATCGCGACGCGGTCAAGAAATGCGCCGGTATCGCGCGGCGTGGCGAGAAATCCCGTATCTCCGTCATGCACCAGCGCATTGCTTCCCGTCGCGTCGGCGACCACCGCCGGGAGTCCCGATGATAGCGCCTCCAGCGTCACGTTGCCGAACGTCTCTGTCTCGCTCGGAAAGAGGAAAATGTCGGAGGATGCATACGCCGTGGCGAGCGCCTCTCCGGTGACATGTCCCTCGAAGATCGCCCCTGGAAGCGCGGCTTCCATTGCCGCTCGCTCGGGGCCGTCGCCCACGATCAGAGCGCGGTGAGGAATCCCTCTCTCACGCAGGCCCGAAATGACACCGGACACCACCCCGAGTCCCTTCTCCGTCACGAGCCGGCTCACGAACGCGACAACCACTTCGTCATCGCCGATCCCGCGTTGGCTTCTCCACGCAGCAGAACGTCGCGAGGGCGCGAACAGCGCCGAATCAACTCCCCTCGGCCAGAGCCGAAGGTCGCCCGCAATACCCCGGGACCGGAGGACCGCGAGCATTGATGGAGTCGGAACATAGACCTGGCGGCACCGCGAGTAGAACCAGCGCAGGTATCGCCAGGTCGGCGCTTCGAGCATCCCCAGACGGTAGTAATCCAGATAGGAGGCGAAATGGGTGTGGTAGGACGACACCACCGGCGTCCCCGTGCGGCGAGCGATGCGAAGCGCCGTCAGCCCCAGGATATCGGGGGTCGCGATGTGAAACAGCGTGGGACGAAATCGAGTAAGGGAAGCGCGGGCCCTCGCCGACATGCCAGTGGATATCCGGTAGTCGGGCCGACCCGGCGCCTGTACGGATGGTACTGGGACGAGGGTTCCGGCGTGCTGCAGCGCGGGGACGGGAACGGTGGGAGCGTAAACCTCGACAGCGGCACCCTTTGCCTCGAGAAATGCGACGAGCCGGTTGAGGGTAAGGGAGACGCCGTCCGCTATATGGTTGTAGGCGCCGGTGAAGAGCGCGATGCGCATTTCCGAAATCTTCATATAATTAGGTGGGTAATCATACGGCGGAGCGCGTTCCGCAACCTGGCCTAACACCGGAGACCGAGCTTTCGTGAATCCGAGACACCAGCGCAGAATGCGCTTTCCCGACGCGTCCGGCCCTGTTGAAGGGGTGCCCGCGGACGGCGCCCCCGCGACCACCGACATGCTGGCGAAGGCCTACGCCTATACGCGCCCGCAGGAGGTCAAGGCCCTCGGACTCTATCCGTATTTCCTGGCCGTGGAACAGTCGGATGCCACCGAGGTCATGGTGGAAGGTGTCCGCCGGGTGATGGTCGGCTCCAACAATTACCTGGGGCTCACCAATGACCCCCGTGTTCTCGAGGCGGCGAGCGCCGCGCTCCGGAAATACGGCAGCGCGTGCACGGGGAGCCGATTCCTCAACGGCAATACCGATCTTCACGACCGCCTCGAGACGGAGCTGGCGCAGCTGATGGGAAAGGAAGCGGCGCTCGTTTTTCCGACCGGCTATCAGGCCAACCTCGGCGTCATAGCCGCGCTCGCGGGCCCGGGTGACGTGCTGCTCCTGGACAAGCTCAATCACGCCAGCATCGTGGATGGCGCGGTGCTTTCTGGCGCGGAAGTCGTTCGCTTCAGGCACGGCGATCTGGCGCACCTCGACGCCCGGCTGAATCGCGCCGTCGGCCGGCCGAAGATGGTGATCGTGGAAGGCGTCTTCAGCATGGAAGGCGACCTCGCGGACATCCCGAAGATCGCGGATCTCTGCGATTCGCATTCGGCGCTGCTCGTGGTTGATGACGCCCATGGAGTGGGCGTCTTCGGGGAGACCGGCGCCGGCGTGTGCGAGCATTACGGCGCTGTGCCGCGTGTGGACCTCATCGTCGGCACGTTCAGCAAGTCGTTCGCGTCCATCGGCGGATTCGTCGCCGGCGACGAAGCGGTCATATCGTATCTGCGCCACACGGCGCGCCCGCTCATCTTCAGCGCGTCCATTCCCGCATCGGCGTGCGCGACCGTTCTCACGGCGATCGAGATCATGCGGCAGGAGCCCGAGCGGCGGGAGCGCCTCTGGCAGAACGCCCGCCGGATGCAGCGCGAGCTTTCGGGACTCGGCTTCGATACCCTGGGCAGCCAGTCGCCGATCGTTCCGGTGATCGTCGGCGGAACGCTGCGCACGTTCGAGCTCTGGAAGCGGCTGCTCGACGCCGGAGTGTTCACGAATCCCGTCATCGCGCCGGCCGTTCCGGCCACGTCAGGGCGCATACGCACGTCCTACATGGCGACGCATACGGACGCGCAGCTCGACTTTGTTCTTGACGCGTTCCAGCGCGTCGGCCGCGAGATGGACCTGATCTGACCACCATCGCTGAACGCATCCGCGTCGAGCCCGTTCGCTCGAAGCCGGACCGGCGGGACTTCGTGGAGCTGCCGTTCAGGTTGTATCGCAACGATCCGCACTGGGTGCCGCCTCTCCGGCGTGACGTCCTCGAGCTGATCGATCCGTCGAAGCACCCCTTTCATCGGCATGCGACGGTGGAGCTGTTCCTCGCTCGCCAAGGGAAAAGAGTCGTCGGGCGGATCGCCGCGGTGCAGAACGATCTTCATATCGAAACGCACGGCGATCGTACCGGTTTCTTCGGTCTTTTCGAGTCGGAGCGGGACCGGCGCGTGTCGGCGGCACTGTTCGACGCCGCGCGAACATGGCTCGTCGCGCGAGGGCTCGAGACCATGCGGGGGCCGGCAAGCTTCTCACTGAACGAGGAATGCGGCCTGCTCGTCAGCGGATTCGACGGACCGCCGGTGGTGATGATGACGTACAATCCCCCCTGGTACGAGGAGCTGGTGGAGGGATACGGGTTCACGAAGACGAAGGACCTTCTCGCGTATTATCTGCCGGGTGCCGCGCCCACCGAGCGCCTCCTCCGGGTTGCAGACAAGCTGCGCGAGCGTTATCGGATCAGTGTTCGTGCGCTCGACACACGCCGCTTCTGGGACGAAGTCGCTCTCGTGCGGCAAGTGTATAACGAGGCATGGGAGGACAACTGGGGGCATGTACCGATGACCGAGGCCGAGCTCACCTACATGGCGAAGCAGCTCAAGCCGGTCGTGGATCCGTCGCTCGTCGTCTTCGCGGAAGTGAACGGCGAGCTCGCCGGGTTCGGGCTCGCTCTCCCGGATCTCAACGTTCCGCTCAAGCGCATGAACGGGCGGCTTCTGCCGTTCGGATGGGCGAAGGCGCTCTGGTATTCGCGAAAGATCAGCACGGCGCGCGTGCTGACGCTCGGCGTGCGGAAGAAGTTCCGGCGCAACGGAGTCGCCGAGCTGATGCAGCTCGAGCTGATGAAGAATGGCAATGCGCGGGGCATCGTGAACGCCGAGTTCTCGTGGATCCTCGAGGACAACACGATGATGCGCGCTCCTCTCGAGAAGATGGGCGCCCGTGTGTACCGCACTTATCGCATGTACGATCTTCCCACCGCCATGGGCTCCCATGCCTGAGCGTCCGCGCGTAGCGCTCGTTACGGGCGCATCGGGGTTCATCGGCAGCCACCTCGTCGAGGCGCTCGTTGCCCGCGGCTGGCGCGTGCGCTGCCTGGTACGGCGATCGAGTGTGCTGCGATGGCTTCCGACCGACGATGTGACGCTGATAAACGGGGACATCGCAGTGCCGGGCGAGGATCTCGAGCGCGCCGTGCGGAATGTCTCGGTCGTCTTTCATCTCGCCGGCCTCACTTCGGCGGTGAACGAGCAGTCCTACACCTCGGCCAACGTCGAGGGAACGCGCAATATCGTGGACGCCATGCGCCGCGCCGCGCCTGACGCTCTTCTCGTGTTCTGCTCGAGTCTTGCCGCGGCTGGCCCCGCGCCCAAGCGGCGCCCGTTGAACGAAACGGACGAGCCATCTCCGGTGAGTGCCTACGGCCGGTCGAAGCTCACCGCCGAGCGCATCGTCGTGGAGTCGGGCCTGCAGTATCTCATCGTCCGGCCGCCCGCCGTTTACGGACCGCGAGACACGGACATCCTCGCCGCGTTCCGCCTCGCCGCCCACGGGCTCGCGCTCCGCGTTGCGCCCGAGTCGCAGCAGCTATCGCTGGTGCACGCAGCAGACCTGGCGCGCGGCTTCGTGTGCGCGGTGGAAGCGGAGGGTCGCGGACTCTACTACATGACGGACGGGATGATCCACACCTGGGACGCGGTGATGGAGTACGTCGCGCGCGGGGTCGGTCGAAAGCCGAGGGTATTCGCGGTTCCCCCCGGAATTGCCGACGCGATCTCGCGGGCGGAACGACTGAGAGGATTGCTCACCGGCAGCAAGCCGCTCCTCACGCCCGACCGGATTCGCGAGCTGTCCGCGGGCGACTGGACGTGCGACGACACGCGTGCGCGACTGGATGTGGACTACGAATCCACGATCACGCTGCCGGAAGGATTGCGGACGACGGCGGAGTGGTACCGCTCTCAGGGCTGGCTGTCGCGATAGGTTCCGGGCGAGCGCCGCGTCGCCAGCACGAGCAGCAGCCCGATCGCGATCCATGAGAGTTCGCGCAGCCGGCTGATCACCGCCGCCGCCAGCCCAAGCCGGGCGGGAAGCCCGAGTGCCGCGAAGATCACGTACAGCCCTCCCTCTTTCGAGCCGACGTTGAACGGCATGAAGAAGAAGAGATTCACGACGAGGGACGAGAACCCGCCGATGATGAACGCGCTGCCGAAGCTCACCGGGTGTCCGACCGCGCGGGCGATGATGAAGAATTCGAACATCGAGAGCACCCGCGCGCCGTATTCCGCGGCGAGCGACACGTAATAGCGCAGCGGGCTCGCGTGGTGGAAGGCGCGGAGCTGCCGGTCCACCTCGATGAGCGCCGCCCGGCGCGGCTCCAGTCTGCTGGCCAGCCGGCTCAGGAACGGAAGCCGGCGAGCGAGATCGAACAATCGCTCTATCACGCCTTCGCGGTGAATCGCGAACAGAAGCGCGCTGAGCAGAAGCAGGACGGCGGTGATGAGCACGAGGAGCACCGTCGCGATCGTCCCCGCCGGCAGAAGGATGAACGCGAGGGCGACGCCGGTGAGGAACACCAGCAGGTGCGCCTGCATGTGCACGAGCCGGAAGTTGAGTACGGACGCGGCGCCGTTGCGCGCGCCCATCCATTGCGACGCCGCGATTATCTTGAACGGCTCGCCGCCGATGCTGGCGAACGGCGTCATGTAGTTGATGGCGAAAGCGGCGACGTTGATGACGTACGCGCGCGAGAACGAGAGCCGCGGCGTCTCGATCATCGTGAGACGCCAGGCTACGGTGTTGAGCGCGTAGACCACGCCGTAGACCACGACGATTGCCGGGACCGCCCAGCCGGCGCCGCGCACGTCGGCGACGAGCTGTGCCGGATTCGCGCGGGCGACGAGCACGGTGAGCGCAATCGCCCCGATCGCGAACAGGATGAGCTGCGCACGCCGGCTCATCGTTCGATTTCCTGTCGCCGATCCATGCGACAACATGAGCCGTCCGAGCTTTCAGATCAACGGGCCTCCTCTTGCGTGACGCCGCGGGGCCCGCTGTCCGCTACCCGCTACCCGCTGCCCGCTACCCGCTGCCCGCTACCCGTTGCCCGCTGCCCGTTGCCCGTTGCCCGCTGCCCGTTGCGACGAACATCGGCGATGCGAGCGCGCATAACGGGGTACAGGCAACGGGTCACAGGTAACGGGTCACAGGTAACGGGTCACAGGTAACGGGTCACAGGTAGCGGGTCACAGGCAACGGGTCACAGGTAACGGGTCACAGGTAGCGGCGAAGGCGATTATGATTCGGCGATGGCAGAGGAACGGCACATCCAGGTCAAGCGGTCCGCCCGCTACTGGCTGCTTGGCGACATCGGACCCGGGATCGAGGACGTCTGGTTCGTGTGTCATGGTTACGGCCAGCTCGCGTCGGATTTCGTGAAGGAGTTCGAGTGCATCGCCGATCCCCGGCGGCTGATCGTGGCCCCCGAGGCACTTTCACGATTCTACATCTCCAGCGGCCCGGGGTTTCACGCGGCCGACGCGAAGATCGGCGCCACCTGGATGACGCGCGAGGATCGGGAGGCCGAGATCGCGGACTACATTGCGTACCTCGATGATCTTTATGCGGAGATCATGGGGGCCCTTCAGCGCGATGACATCGCGGTGACCGTTCTCGGATTCTCGCAGGGTGGGGCGACGGCGAATCGCTGGCTGACCCGCGGAACAGCGCGTGCTGGTCGCCTCCTCATGTGGGGATGCCTGCTGGCGAGCGATTCCGACCTGTTCGAGGCGGCGACGTTCTTTCGGAACGTCGAGCTGTCCATCGTTTACGGGACACGCGACCAGTTCGCCGACACCGGAATGATCGAGGGCTACGAGAAACTGCTCGAGAAGCACTCGGTTCCGTATCGGCTCGTCACGTTCGAAGGCGGACACCGAATGGACCGCGACACGCTGATGCGTCTCGCGTCACCTGTGTCAGCCGCGAATCAGCCGGGCTGAGGTGGTATCAGCGGTCCGAGTTTTCTCAGCTCGGGCCACGCCGCCGCCGCCCCGGCGACGACGAGTATGGTCCCGATTCCGCCGCCCACCACGGCGACAGTCGGACCCACCACCGCGGCGAGCGCACCCGACTCGAATCCGCCGAGCTCGTTCGACATGTCAATGAATACGCTGTTCACGGCGGACACGCGCCCGCGCATCTCGTCCGGCGTCCATAGCTGAACGAGAGTTCCGCGAATGATCATGCTGATTCCATCCAGCCCGCCGAGGATCAGCAGCATCGCGAGTGACAGTCCAAAGGACCGCGAAAGACCGAACACTATGGTTGCGGCGCCGAATCCCGTGACCGCGAGAATCAGCGTCCATCCCGTGCGCTTCATCGGCCGCCTGTGCGCGATGACAACCATCACGATCAGCGCTCCGACGGATGGCGCCGCGCGGAGCCAGCCGAGACCCTCGGGTCCGACTTGCAGGATATCCTTCGCGAATATCGGTAGCAGCGCGGTGGCGCCGCCGAAAAGCACGGCGAACAGATCGAGCGTGAGCGCGGCGAGAATTACCTTCGTGTCCTTCACGAATCTCATCCCGGCGGCAAGCGACTGCAGCGTCATCGGCTCACGCGGCCTGAGCGCCATCGCGCTCGTCGAATCCGGGCTCATCCCTGCGTCGCTTCGGATCGCCAGCAGCATGACGAGGTAGATGGACGTGAGACATGCATCAATCACGTATGCGCCGGTGGCGTGGTGTTGCAGCGCGATCACAAGCCCGCCGATCGCCGGCCCCACGACAGCCGCCGTCTGGAACGCGCTGCTCGACCACGTCACGGCATTGCCGAACACTTCCGCCGGTACGAGCCGCGGCAGCAGCGCCGATCGCGCCGGATTGTTGTACGCCTGCGCGACGCCGCGCACGAGCAGGATCGCGTAGACGATGACGATCGGCCCGCGCGAAAAGGACACAGCCGCGAGGCAGAGCGACATGAGAATGAACACAAGCTGCGCGCCGACGACTATTCGCTTGCGATCCATCCTGTCAGCCAGGTGACCAGCGGGGAGGGCCAGCAGCACCACCGGAATGGCCGTGACGAGACCGACCATTCCCAGCGCCAGCGCGGAATGCGTGCGCTCGTACAACTCCCATCCGAGCGCGATCTGCAGCATCTGCCACCCGATGACACCGAGGATCCGGCCGATGAGAAACAGCCGGAAATCGCGGTGCCTCAGGGCGGCGTACGGGTCGTGCGCGGCTGTTATTTGCGGTCGCTCGCTGGCAGAGGATCGAGCGATCCGTTCGGCGGTGTGGGATGCGTGCGATGCACGCGAAGTGCGGCGATCCTCCGCCCGTCCATCGCGATCACCTCCAGCTCCCCCCCGGGCACGGGTACCCGGTCTCCCATGCGCGGCAGACGGCCGAGCTTTGCGAACGCGTATCCACCGAGCGTCGTCCAGTCGCCTTCGGGGATCTGGAGCCGATGATCGGAGCGAACGTCAATCAGCGACATCGTTCCGTCGAGTTCGAGCACGCCGTTGGATTCGATCGCGCTGCGCGACGCCATGTCGTACTCGTCGGCGATGTCGCCGATCACCTCTTCGATCAGATCTTCCATCGTGATGATGCCGGCGGTACCGCCGTATTCGTCGAGCACCACCGCCATGTGCGCCCGCGTGCGCCGAAGGTCGTCGAGCACTCGCTCGGCCGCCCTGCTATCGGGCACATACAGCGGCTCGCGGGTCAGTTCGGCAAGCGAGAACGGCGCGCTGCTCGCGCGGAGCCACAGGTCCTTGGCGAGGAATACGCCGATGACATCGTCGAGCGACTCGCGGTAGACAGGATAGCGCGAGTATCTCTCCTCACGCACCACCGCCCACACCTCCTCCTCGGTGGATTCGACGTCGAGCGCGACGACGTCCGTGCGCGGCCGCATCACGTCGCGCGATTTCTTCTCGTGGAAGTCGAAGACACCCGCCAGCATCGCGCTGTCCGACTCGTTCAGCGTCCCATGCGCGCGCGCTTGCATCACGAGAAGCCGAAGCTCCTCTGGCGAGTGGCTCTGAACCTCCGACGTGGAAGCAATTCCGAACAGTCGCAGGAACGAGCGGGCGGCCCCATTGAACAGCCAGATCATCGGCGCCATCACGCGCGAAAAGAACCGCAGGGGGGTGGTTACGACCTTGGCTACGCCCTCCGGATTGACCAGCGCGAGTGATTTCGGAGCCAGCTCCCCGAGCACGATGTGAAGGAAAGTGATGACGAAGAAGCCGAAGCCGAGGGCGACTCCGCTGTGCACGCCACCTCCGGCCGGCGGCAGACCGAACAGTCCGAGGATGCCGTCTATGAGAGCCGCCATCGCCGGCTCGCCGACCCAGCCAAGGGCGAGGGACGCAACGGTGATTCCGAGTTGCGTTCCGGCGATGTAGCGGTCCAGATGATTGAGGGCCTTCTGGACGTTTCTTGCCGCCCGGTCGCCCGCGTCGGCCATTTCATCAATGCGGCTCCGGCGGACGGCGACGAGTGCGAACTCGGCGGCCACGAAGAACGCGTTGACTGCTACCAGAAGCAGTACGACACCCAGACGCGCGGAAACTGCACCGGCGCCCAGGTGTTCGACGGGACCCTGCTGGAGGGCCAGGAGATTCATATCCCTGAAATCTATATAGTAGTGGAGCAGAATTGACTGAATCGGCCGTCCCCGCCAACTTGCACCGCTTCGACCATCCGGGAGAAGCAATCGGGACAGAAGCTCGCGCCACATCGGTGACCTTCAGTCAGCGGCGGCTCCTTCGCGGGCTCTATATCGGACGTCTGGTGCTCGCCGGCGCCCTTTTCCTAGCGGTGACCGGTGCGGGACTGGCAATAGTCGGGTCCGCCAGGATGATCGTTTCCCTGGCGCTTGTCGGCGCCATCGGTTTCACGGCCGCTTCGTTCATCTGGACCGACCTCAGGAAACCCGACCCGGGGATGACGTTCCTCTATCTCCAAGTCACGTTCGACATGCTGCTCGTGACGGCGGCTGTCCACGTCACCTGGTCCGGTGGCCAGTCCCAGCTTGCGCCGCTCTATATTCTCGTGATCGCGGTGAGCGCCCTGCTCGTCGCTCCCTCCGGCGTGCCGCTCGTGGCGAGTCTGGGGATGGTGCTCTATTTCGCGGACGCGATGCTGGCGCACGGCGGGAACGCCGACAGCGGTCTTCTGATCCAGCTGATGGTGTTCGCGATCGTCGCGGTTACGAGTGGCACCATCGCGGCCCGGCTTCGCGCCGCTGGCTCCGCGAGCGAGCAGCTCGCCGCCGAGCTGGCGAAATTCCGCCTGAGGGAGGCCGACG
The DNA here is from genome assembly GCA_030647905.1 of Gemmatimonadaceae bacterium. Classification (NCBI taxonomy): domain Bacteria; kingdom Pseudomonadati; phylum Gemmatimonadota; class Gemmatimonadia; order Gemmatimonadales; family Gemmatimonadaceae; species Gemmatimonadaceae bacterium. Next base: position 19,530 of record JAUSJA010000017.1, read on the forward strand.
TGCGCAGCCTGACGCTGCGCGCCGAGCGGTTGGAGGGCGTGGCGGAGATGAGCGCGTCGCTCGCGCACGAGATCAAGAATCCGCTTGCCTCCATTCGCAGCGCGGTCGAGCAGCTTTCGCGTATGCCGCGGGCGTCGGAGGACGAGAAGACGCTCAGCACGCTGGTGCTGAGGGAGTCGGACCGGCTGGCGCGCGTGCTCACCGAGTTTCTCGATTTCGCGCGCGCCGGGATGACGCGCGTGGAGTCTCTCAACATCGCCGAGATCGCTCGCAACGCGGCGCGGCTGGCGAGCTCGCAGCCGGACATCGCGCCGGGGGTGAAAGTCGTCTATTCCTTCCCGGCGGCTCCGATGATCATCGAGGGCGACGAGGATCTCATTCATCGGGCCATGTTCAATCTGATTCTCAACGCCGTGCAGGCGTCGCCGCCGAACGGAGAGGTGAGGATAGAAGGGGGCGAGCTGCAGCCGCACCAGCTTCCCCCGGGTAACCAGGAGTTCGCCGCTGGAGCGTACGGCATAGTCGTGATCAACAAGGGCCCCGGAATAGCGTCGCAGGTTCGTGACCGATTGTTCGATCCCTTCGTCACAACAAAGCCGGGCGGCAGCGGGCTGGGGTTGTCGATCGTTCAGCGCGCTGTCCAGGCTCACGGTGGACTCGTCACGGTGAGCCCTCCCGGCGAAGAGACACGGTTTACGGTCGTCCTCCCCAAATCGGGATAAGCGCCATAGTAATGCAATCAACCGAAACGCGGCCCACCGTCCTGATCATTGATGATGAGTCCGCGATTGTGGATACGCTGAGAATCCTTCTCAAGAATGAAGGATTTGCGGCCCATGTCGCGTTTGGCGGAAAGCAGGGTCTGGAGCAGATCGCGTCGATCCATCCTGACATCATCATTTCCGACATTCGCATGCCGGCGGTCAGCGGTCTCGACGTGCTTGCCGCGGCGCGCGCTCAGGATCCGGACGTACCGGTGATCCTGATCACCGCGCAGGCCTCGCTTCAATCGGCCATATCGGCCGTGAACGACGGCGCATTCCATTACGTCCAGAAGCCGTTCCAGAACGACGCCCTCGTGGCGATCGTGAAGCGTGCGGCCGAGACGCGCCAGCTGAAGACGGAGAACCGCGCGCTCAAGCGCGAGATAAGACTGCGCGACAACGTTGGCCGGCCGATCGGCAACAACCGCGCATGGCTCGATATTCTGAACGTCGCCGAGACCGTCGCGGCGAGTGATTCGACAGTGTTGCTGCAGGGTGAGTCGGGCACCGGAAAGGGCGTCGTCGCGCGCTACATCCACGAGCTGTCCACACGAGCCGCCGGCCCGTTCGTATCCATCAACTGCGGCGCCCTGCCCGAGAGTCTGCTCGAGAGTGAGCTGTTCGGGCACGTGAAGGGCTCGTTCACCGGCGCCGTGAAGGACAAGACGGGAATGTTCTCCGCGGCGGAGAAGGGAACGTTCTTCCTCGACGAGATCGGTGACACCACACCGGCGACGCAGGTGAAGCTGCTCCGCGTTCTTCAGTATCGCGAGGTGATTCCCGTCGGGGCGACGGAGCCCATTGCGATCGACACCCGCCTCATCGCGGCGACGAATCGCAATCTTGACGAAGAGATCGCGCGCGGGAATTTCCGTAGCGATCTCTTCTATCGCCTCAACGTCATATCGATCGAGATGCCGCCACTGCGTGAGCGTCGCGACGACATTCCGCTTCTCGCCGAGTCGTTCCTCGCGGAAATTGCGAAGAAACGTGGTGAAGATCAGAAGAAGCTGAGCCCCGAAGCGGCCGAGCAGCTCCAGGAGTACTCGTGGCCCGGGAATGTCCGTGAGCTGGAGAACGCGATCGAGCGGGCAGTCATTCTCGTGAGCAACGGGACGATCCTGCCTGGTGCGCTTCCCGACAAGGTCCGGCAGCGAAAATCGGAGCCCTTGATGGCCGAGCGTGTCGCGGCGAACCCGTCGCTCGAGACAATTGAGCGCGCGTATATCATGTGGGTGCTCGGCGCCGAAGGCGGCAACAAGTCGCGAGCCGCCGAAGTGCTTGGCATCGATCCATCCACACTGCATCGGAAGCTCTGCAAGTTCGGGATCGAAGTGTGACCCGCGAAGGTGGGACTTGGCGCTCCGAGCACTACTCCAGATACCTGTGGGTGCTCATCGCGGCGCTCGCCGTGGCTGCGTCTATCACCGGGCTTCGCAACGGATTCGCGTTCGACGACGTCGACGTGATCATAAAGAATCCGCGGCTGCACACTTTCGCTGCGCCGTGGGGATTGCTCGTCGAGACGTACTGGCGAGCGGAGATGGGTTCGATGCTCTATCGCCCGATGACAATGGTCGTCTTCGCCGCGCAGTGGGTCGTCGGCGGCGGTTCGCCGCTGCCCTTCCATCTGACCAGCATCCTGCTCTACGCAGCTCTCTCTGTAGCGGTGTACCGGCTGGCGATTCTGCTGATGCCCGCGCGGGCCGCGTTCGTCTCGGCGGCGCTGTTCGCGGTTCATCCAGTGCACGTGGAAGCGGTCGCGAACATCGTCGGCCAGGCCGAGCTGTGGGTCGCGTTGCTGCTCGTCGTTCTCGTTGCCTGGTATGTGTGGATCCGCAGGGCAGGTCCGCTTCGGACGTCTCATATCGCGCTGATCTCGGTCGGATATCTGATCGCGTGCGGATTCAAGGAGCACGCGATCGTCCTTCCAGCGCTGCTGCTTGCCGCGGAGCTTCTCGTGGTGGGCGACGAGAGACCGCTGCGCGCGCGCGTACGGAATCTCATTCCGCTCTGCATCGCGATGGCGATTACCGGACTCGCGTTCCTGGCTGCGCGTTACGCGGTGCTCGACGGGGTCGCGATCGATTCGAGAGCGCAGATACTGAAGGAGCAGCCGTTCGGAACGCGCTTCTTCACGATGCTCGATGTCGTCGTCGAGTGGGTGCGGCTCTTCTTCTGGCCGATGAGCCTCTCCGCCGATTACTCGTATCCGCGAATTCGCACGCACACCACATTCGAGATCTCGATGCTTCCGGCCGTCGCGGTGCTTGCTGGCATCGCATGGATCGCATGGGCCGTGCGCAAGCGCTTGCCGGTCGTGACTTTCGGAATCTCGTGGACCGGGCTTGCGCTGCTGATTCCGAGCAATCTCATCGTCGTTACGGGATTTGTTCTGGCTGAGCGCACTCTGCTGCTCGCAACGGTGGGCTTTGTGCTGTGTGCGGGCGTCGCCGTTCACGAAGCGCTGACCGCGGCGGACAGGTCGGGCGGCATCGCGAGGCCGCTTGCCGTCTCTGCGCTGGGAGCTCTTCTGCTGGTGTTCGCGGGACGAAGCGTGACGCGCAGCCCCGTCTGGCGCGACAACGAGACCCTGGTGCTTCAGACGGTTCGCGACGTGCCGTCGAGCCATCGCGCTCACTGGATGCGCGCCGCCGATCTTGCCGGGAAGAAACGGACAGCCGAAGCTTTGGACGAGATGGATCTCGCTGTCGCGCTTGGGCGTCGGGACGATCCGTTGCTGCTGGCGTACGGCGGCGACATGTTCGCGATGGCGGGACGCTGCCCGCGCGCGCTCACGCTGTATCGTCGCGCTCTCGCTCTGGCGCCGGGCAACATCCAGTTGAGAGTGAACACTTCCTGGTGTCTTCTCAATGTCGGGAAGCTCGAGGAGGCGAAGGCGATGGCTCTCGATGCGGGCGGGAATGCGGGCGACATCAGGCTGCAGGAGGTGGCCCGAGCCGCCGACAGTCTGCAGCTCGTTCGCGCCAGGAAGCTCGCTTCACGCTGAGCTACGGCGGACATGAGCTACGGCGGAACCTTGCAAATTGCAAGGATCGTTGCAGTTTGCAAGGCCAGTCCTATCCTGGGCCAATCCTCCCGAAAATCGTAAGTGAGTGCAGTGTGTGAGGTTACGAGATGGCCCCGGCTCTGGCATGCGCGTTGCCTTTCCCGGTGCCGCGTCGTCTTCCCCCCGAAGCAAACGCAATGTCTCCACTCTTTCAGGAGCAAGGAAATGTTAAGCAAGAAGAAGGGTTTCACGCTGATCGAGCTTCTCATCGTCGTCGTCATCATCGGCATTCTGGCCGCGATCGCGATTCCGAAGTTCGCCAACACGAAGGAGAAGGCCTATCTGGCCGCAATGAAGTCGGATCTTCGCAACCTCGCGACGTACGAAGAGAGCTTCGCCGCCGACAGCGCCGGTCTTTACTTCAGCGGTACGGCGAGCGGAACGACCGCTGTTAATGGCTTTTCGGCTTCGCAGAACGTGACCGTGACCGCGGTCGCGTCTAGCACTCCGCCGGCCAGCTGGACGGCCTCGGCGAGTCACCTGCGAACGGCCAAGACCTGCCTTTCGACTGCGACCGGCCTGATCACCTGCACCTGATTACGGTATCCTGACAGGGTGGACAATCGCGGCGGCGTAACGCCGCCGCGATTGTCCGTAGGATAAGCGAAACGATGGGGCGGCCGAAAGGCCGCCTTTTTCGTTTCGGCAGGAAAACGAAAAGACGGAGCGCGGCTAAGACCTGAACCGGTGGGCTCGTTCGATTCCTCGCGACTGCGTCCGGTGCCTGTCTCCTCTTCGCTTCGCGCTAGCGTCATCACATGTTCCCTCGGCGCGCGGGCCTCACTTTGATTGAAGTCGTCGTCGCAATCCTTGTATTCGGCGTCGGCGGACTCGGGCTGGCCGCCGGCGCCGCCGTCGTCGCCCGACAGATTTCACTGAGCTCGCTGCGCGGGCGCTCCGCGTCCATCGCGCGATCGAGAGACGAGCTGGCTCACTCGATGGCGTGCGGAAGCTTTGCCGGCGGAGAGGAGCGGCGATTCGGCGTGCGATCCATCTGGGACGTCAGCGCCGGGCCCGTAACCATGCTCGATCAATCAATCGAGCGCACGACCCGTTCCGGACTGCATGCCGACCGGTATCTCTCCGCCGTACCATGCGACTGACCCGCCGCGCGTTCACGCTGGTCGAGCTCGTCGTCGCCACTGCTCTCGCGGGTCTCGTCGGCGCGCTGATCACGGGGACGCTCGTCCGCCAGCAGCGGTTTCACGCAGCCGCGAGTGAGATGCTCGATGTCCGCGCGCAGCTGCGCGATGCCGCTGACGTTCTCGCTACAGATATCCGCGGCGCGGCGGTGGCGACCTTCGGTCTTCCAGTCATGACCGACTCGGCGATCGAGATGTACGCGACAATCGCCACGTCAGTCGCGTGCGCCGCGCCGGCAGGCGCAACGATCGGCTTGCCGCCGGCGTCACTCGCCAGCGGCAATACTCTTACGTCAGTACTCGCACAGCCCGACACCGGTGACCTGGCGATGCTCTATGGCATTCCTTCAGGCGTGCCGGACTCGGGGCGATGGGAAACGGCCCGGGTCACCGCATTCACGTCGCGCGCGGTTACAACCGCGTGTCCGGCATCCACTGGTTTTACGACAGCGGCCGACGCCGCCGCATCCGGCTACGTCGTAACGCTCGCGACCGCGCCGAGCATCGCCGTGCGCACCGGTGCTCCCATACATTTCCTGCGCCGGGTACGCTACAGTCTCTACCGGTCCTCGGACGGCATGTGGTACCTGGGCTACCGCCGCTGCAATGTCGCCGGTCCACCTGCGTGCGCGGTCATCCAGCCGGTGAGCGGACCGTATAGCGCGTACTCCGGATCGTCAGGCGCGAGCGGGCTGTCGTTTCGCTACTACGATTCCTCGGGAGCTGAGCTCTCCGCGGGCATTTCCTCGACTGCAGTCGCGCGGGTGGATATCGTCATGCGCGGCCAGACGGCGCGGGCAACCGCGCTTACCGGAGACGCGCGCACCGCGTATCGCGATTCCGCGGTCATAACGGTGTCTCCGCGCAACAGGACCCGATGAGAGCGCGCGCCGGATTCGCGCTTGCAGCCGCGCTCGTCGGCATCGTTCTGATTGCTGTCCTCGTCACCGCTTCGCTGTTCGCCAGCATCCAGGAAACCCATGCGAGCGCGGCGGAGGTGCTCGATCAGCAGGCCGCGGCATACGCGGAACGTGCGGCGCTCGCGACAATCGCGTTCTGGAGTTGTCCGGAATGTGACGCAATGTGGGTGGGAGGCGTCATTATCCGAAGTCCTGCTGCACAACAGCCGCTCGAGAGCACGGTGTTCATCACCCGTCTCGACAGCGCGCTCTTTCTCGTCACGGCTGAGGGACGAGTGAACGCATCCGGCGCCGCGAGATTGCGCCGGCGCGTCTCCATCGCGGTGATCGCATCCCGCGACGCGCGCGGCGTTCCACAGGCGTCGCGTGTCAGCGAGCAAGCGTGGTCGGCGGCATATCAGATGTGACGTTTTGCGCTGTTACCTCGCCGCCATGTGAATCGTTTCTAGCGTGCAATCACCTGAAGTCTCCTACCCTTTGGACTCATGGCACTCTTCGGCCGCAGGAAAATCACAGTCGGACTGGATATCGGATCGGGCCTCATAAAGATCGCCGTCATCGATCACGGCAAGGGCGCGCCCGAGCTCGTCAAGGTTGCGATCACCAAGCTGCAGCCCGACGCGATCGTCGAAGGCGAAGTGATGGATCCGGGCATCGTGTCCGACGCCATTCGTGCCGCACTCGATTCCGCCAACGTCAGCTCCAGGCACATCGTCACCGCCGTCGGCGGACGCGACGTAATCATAAAGAAGATCCAGACGGAGCGCGTGAAGGAGAAGCAGGCGCGCGAGCTCATGCGCTGGGAAGCGGAGCAGCACGTACCCGACGTCGAATCGGTCGAGCTGGATTTCCAGATACTGGACGCCGGCGAAAGCTCTGATGAAATGAACGTCCTGCTCGTCGCCGCCAAGCGTGACCTGGTTGACGCGAAGCTGCGCATCCTCGCCGACGCTGGCGTCACGCCGACCATAGTGGACGTGGACGCTTTCGCATTGCACAACGCCTTCGAGGTGAACTACCCCGAGGCGATGCAGGGCTTCGTCGGTCTCGTGAACATCGGCAACGAAGTCACGAACGTGAATATCATGGACAATGGCGTTCCGGTGCTGACACGCGATCTGCCGCTCGGCACGCGCCGCTTCAGTGAGGACCTCCAGCGCCAGCACGGCATGGCCGCGCGCGACGCGGAGAACCTCGTCCGCGGTTACGATCGCGCCCCGCAGCTCGATGCGGTTCTCATGGTGCGCGTCGAAGAGATCGCCGTCGGTGTAGAGCGGGCCGCGGGCTTCCTCGCGACTTCGAAGAACGCGGCGCAGCTGCGCGCGGTCTATGTCTGCGGCGGCGGCTCGCGCACCCCGGGCCTCTCCGAGATTCTCGCCGACCGTCTCAAAATCACAGTCGAGCACGCCAATCCGCTCGCCCGGCTCAACATCCGCGACGGCGCACTCGAGTCACTCATCACCGACGAGGTGGCGCCGCTGCTGATGCTCCCGATCGGCCTCGCGCTCCGCCAGTAGCCGCCCGCATCGGATACCATAAACATGATCCAGGTCAATCTTCTCCCGGGAAGCGCGGGCAAGTCGCGCGACGGTGGTTTCAACCTCTCCGGAATCGTCTCCGGCGCGGTCTCGAGCGTCAACGACAAGTTCTTCGTCGCGGCGGTCGGCACGGTCGCGTCGGCGGTGCTCGCCATCGGATTCTTTTTCATCGGGCAGAGCTCGCGCGAGCGCACGCTCACCGAGCGGGAGACCCGCGCCGTCCAGGACTCAGCCAGATACACGGTCGTCCTCCAGGCCAAGGCGAGCGCCGAAGCGACGCGCGATTCGCTCTACCAGCAGGTCGCGATCATCAGGTCCATTGACGACAGCCGGTATCTGTGGCCGCATCTTCTCGAGGAGATCAGCAACGCTCTTCCACAGTACACGTGGCTGACGCTTGTCACGCAGACCAGCGCGGCGCCGAGCTCGGCGGCTCAGGACACCACTAAGAGGACAGCCTCAACCGACGGCAAAAAGTCGAAGGAAGCCATCGCCGCCCAGAAGAAGGCGCACGCCGACTCCGTCCTCGCCGCGGCTTCGCGCGCTACGAAGTTCCGCATTGTCGGACACACGGTGGACATCCAGGCGCTGACGCTGTTCATGAAAACGCTCGAGGCGTCGCCCTTCATTCAGAACGTGCAGCTCACCCGGTCAGACCTCGTCCTTGTGGATAACAAGGAAGTGACCGAATTCCAGCTCGAGGCGGAGTCGCAGAAGCCGCCCGCCTTCCTCATCAGAACGGTGGCGATGTCCCTGAGAGAGAACTGACATGGCAATCGGCGCCAACCTCACTAAGCGCGACCAGGTCCTGGTCTCGATCACGCTCCTGACAATCGCGATCGCCGGCGCGTATGGATACTTCCTCTACATGCCAAAGCGTGAGCAGCTCGCGGCGGTAGAGGAGCATGTCAACGCGCTCGACAGGAAGAACGCGCGGGCTAAGGCCGATCTGGCCAACGGCAGCGTCGAGCGTCTCAAGGCGCAGGCGGCCGAGTACGAGGCAAGTCTCGCCGTGCTCCGCCAGCTCGTTCCGACGACGAACGAAGTGCCGGCCCTGCTCGAGAACGTATCCACGGCCGCGCGCCGGGTCGGCCTCGAACTCGCTTCAGTCGAACCGATGCCGGTTATCGTGGGCGAGCAGTTCGACACCTATCGCTACAAGGTGTCGGTGAAAGGCGGCTACCATGCGCTCGCCGGATTCCTCACCAACGTCGGATCCCTGAATCGTATTGTCGCGCCGGTCTCACTCGACGTGAAGCAGATGGCGCCCAACGCCAGGAAGAAGGCCCGCCCGAAGGACGGCGAGTCTTCGCTCGACACCGATTTTCAGATCCAGACCTACATAGCGCATCCGTCGTCAGCCACGGATAACGCAGCAACTGGGGAGACGAATCAATGACAATGAACAGGAGCATTGCGATCGGCTGCGCGACGGTGATCCTCGCCGGAGCGGCAAGCGCGTTCGTTGCACGCGCCCAGACGCCCGCGAAGCCGCGCGTCGTGCAGGTCGCGTCGAAGTCGGCGACGCCCGAGCTGTTGATCAATCGCGAGACGTATGTCTACCCGGGCGCCGGTCGCCGCGACCCGTTCGTGTCCCTGATGGATACCGAAGAGCTGCGGCCGCTCCTCAGTGATCTCAAGCTCGTCGCCGTGGCGTTCGACGCCACGGGCCGCAACTCCGTCGCCATTCTGCGCGACGTGACGACGAAGGAGCAGTACCGCGTCAAGGTCGGGCAGGAGCTCGGCCGCATGCGTGTCGCGGCGATCCACGAAAAGAACGTGGTGTTCAGCATCGAGGAGTTTGGCTACAGCCGGCAGGAGTCGCTGGCGATGACGGATTCAACCAAAGTGAGGACGCAATGAGGCAGTTCCTGTCGGCTTGCGCCGGTCTCGCGCTCATCCCGGCAGCCGGTGGTCTTCAGGCAGCCGCAGTCGGCTCGAGCAGAACGGTGTCTGGCCATGAAGCTCTGAATGCTCCCGCCGTCAAGTCGGTGAGCGTCGTTCCGGCAGCCGGCCGGGCCGAGATCGTGATTGGAGTAGACGCTTCGGTAGAGGTGGACGACTTCGCGCTCGAGGCCCCGTACCGCGTCGTCGTTGACCTCAAGGGAGCAGTGCTCGGCGTCGCCGCGCGCTACGACCGTCTGGCTCGCGGCGGAGTGACCAACATCCGCGCAGCCCAGTTCAAGCCGAATGTCGTCCGCGTCGTGATCGACATGGATGCGGCGCACTCATATGAAGTGGCGCGCAGGGATGGCGAAGTGCACGTGACAGTCTCCGGCGCCGCCGGCGACTTCACCGCGTGGCACTCGTCGCCCGAGACCGCCGCCCGCTATGCCGCGGCGCAGAAGACCACCGACGCGTCCGCGCAGCCCGTGGCTCAGCAGAATTACCGGAGCCCCGCCGCAGCCGATACAGACTATCCGTCGGTGACGCCCGATGCGAACATCACACGGCGCGACTCCGGCGACGGCGCTTCGCCGTCCGAAGGCGCTGCGCTTCGGATGTCGCCCGCGGCCGCGTTGTCCGACCAGCCGCGCATCACCGTTACATATCAGGACGCGGACATCCGCGACGTCATCGCCGCGTTTGCCGCGTTCTCCGGCCGCACCATCGTCGTCGGCAAGGATGTCGCCGGCACGATCACGGCCGAGATCAAGAACCAGCCCTGGGACGTTGCGCTCCGCGCGATTCTTCAGGCACAGGGACTCGCCGCTGCCGAGGATGCGCTGTCCGGCATCATCACGGTGGATAGCTACAGGAACATCGCGTCCAAGCAGGCGTCCGAGCCGCTCGTCACCCAGATGGTGGCGGTCAATTACGCCAACGCCGGATCGCTCGTTCCGACGCTCCAGAATCTCCTCGCGCGTGATTGCACGCCGGGAAGCGTTCCGCAGTCGCAGCAGAACACGCAGACGAGCTGCTACGCCCGCGGCGCAGTGGCAGCCGACACGGCGACCAACACTCTGCTCATCACCGAAACGCTGTCGCGGATGTCCGACCTGCTGTCGTACGTCAGGAATCTCGACGTGCGCACGCCGCAGGTCGCGATCAAGGCGAAGATCATCTTCGTCAACCGCACCGACATCGAGGAGCTTGGCCTTTCGTACGACCTGGGCACGGGCAACGATCAGTTCTTCAGCCAGCTCGTGCAGCGCATCGATCCCACGACGGCCAAGCCGGTTGACACGAATGGCGACGGCGTGCCCGACGCATTCGGCGGCGGCACTTCGTTCACCGGCGACCGCGTGCTGCTCGGCGGCAATGCTCTTTCGGCGATCGCCAACGCCAACGCGCGCGTCGTCAATCCCGCACTCAAGCTCGTGTTCTCCGCGGCACTCGGAAAGTTCCAGCTCACCAGCTTCCTCGACGCCCTCCAGGAAGTCCGCCTCGCGGACCTCCAGGCGGAGCCGAGCATCGTCACGCTCGACAATCGCCGCGCCGAGATTCTCGTCGGACAGGAGATCCCGATCCGCGTCCTCGACGCCGGATCGCAGGGCCAGGGCGGTGCGCAGGGCAACAACATCGTTCCGCGCGCCACCGTTCAACTGAAGGAAGTCGGCATTATCCTCAGCGTGACACCGCACGTCACCAACAACCGGCAGATCCTGCTCAAGCTGCACGCCGAGAACTCGGATGCGCAGCTCGCATCGTCCGACGTCGGCTTCATCTTCGGAAAGCAGCGCGCCGACAACCAGCTCCTCGTCGCCGACGGCGAGACGGCCGTCATCGGCGGTCTCACGGTTACCCAGGTGACCAGTTCGAAGTCGGGCATCCCGTTCCTCGTTGACCTGCCGCTCATTGGCCGACTCTTCGGCGTGACGCGCACCTCGGAGCAGAAGCGCGACCTGCTGATTCTCGTCACACCGCACATCATTGACGAGGGAGAGCGCCAGCTCACTCCTCGCAACATACCCGCGGCTCCCGCGCCGAGACGGTAGGAATGCAAATGCTGAAATACACATTCGGCCGCGCCAGGCGCGGAGCGGGCCTGGCCGCCGCCGCCGCGGCCATGCTCGTGGCGGCGGCGTGCAGCGACGCCACAGGGCTTGGCGGTGATACGAGCGACAAGTCACCGCCCACGGTCCATCTGTCCAAGGGAGGCACCGCGCCGGACACGGTGATCACCTTCCAGGTCGAGGTGAAAGACAACCTCGGCATCAAGACCATCAAGGTGAATGTCTCCGGCGGGCTGACGCTCGCGTTCGACACAACGTTCACCAGCCCAAATACGGACGCGATCGTTCCGTTCACGGTCCCGGTCTCACGCAGCGTTCCAAAGGGCACGTCGGTCGTGGTGACTGCGTTTGCTCTCGACGGCGCACTCAACAAGTCCCAGACCGACACGCTGAACCTCACCGTCGGCAATGTGCCCGCGGCCGAGGTGAAGGTAACCAGCCCCGCAACGGGGACGGTCGCCGTCATTGGCAAATCGATAGTGCTCTCCTTGAGCGCCCGATCGGCTGTCAGGGTGAAATCGATCGGATTCCGTACCACGGGCAGCTTCGTCACCGGCGATTCTTCCAGTTACTCGAGCCCGCTTCCCGACTCTGTCGCGATTTTCGACACGCTCACCGTGCCCGCAAACGCTGCCGCGGGCCTACTTCAGATCACACCATTCCTCCTTGATTCCCTCGGGCAAAGGACGCTCGGGCCCGTGACGACGTTGAACGTCCAGCCGTTGAGCTCGATCAACTCCACACCGGTAGTCAGCTTCAGTCATAGCCCACGGGTCGAAGTTGAGGACACCATTCAAGTCCAGGCGACGGACCAGGCCGGAATCACCGCTCTGGGTTATGAGGTGCGCCGCGTGCCCGGCGGGGCAGTTGATGCAAGAGATTCCGTTACGTCAAACGGAAGCTTCAGCTCGCAGATCACGACTTTCGCTATTCACCTGCCATACACCCAGTTCCCCACCACGGTCTATGTCCAGGCTTTCGCTCGCAATTCGAACGGCGTTCGCGCTTATGCCAAGCTGGCGGGCGGTGCAGAGCGGATCGACACCGTCATCGTGGTCGCCGGCTCGACTCGGTTGCTCCCCCAGGGAGGCAGCGTCGCCGACGCGGTCTATCACCCGCGCACCGACCGGCTGTACCTGACGAACATCCAGCGCAATCAGCTCGAGGTGTTCAGCCTTTCCGATTCGTCGTTCAAGTCACCGGTGCTCGTCGGATCGCATCCGTGGGGCATCACACTCTGGCCGCGGGATCACTCTGGCGCCGTGGGAGACACTCTTCTTGTAGCGAATTCGGGCGGTACGGACATCAGTTATGTGGACCTCAACGTGTCGGGAAGTGGCCGGGAGGCGAGTCGCTACGCTCTTCCGAACATCATCGCTTTCACTGTCACTTCCACGAGAAGCGAAACCACCAGTCAGATAATCCAGCAACGCACGAAGTACGATTTCAGCGATCGTCCGCAGTTCCTCGCGGCGACCTGCGACGGAACCGGCGCTGCCTGCGGTGACGTGATTCTGACCTACTCGACGACTCCCACGGGCGGACAGAGCGCGCCATTCGACAAGAGAAACGGCACACTGCGGTGGGAGAACCTTTCGCGCGGGACCTCGCACCTGTTCTTCGAGCAGGCTATCGGACAGTCGGAGAATCGTTCCGACACTCTGGAAATCCGGCGCTATGACGGAAGGACGGGCGAGGAGACTATCCTCGTTCCCTACCAGCAATTCGTGGAGGTGCGTCCGGCCACTGAGACGTCGCCCGCCAAGGTTGATACACTCAGCGTCGTCATTCGCCTGCCAGAACTCGGTTTCCGCGACACGACGTTCGTTCGCAATTCAGGCGATTTCCGCCGCGCAGTGTTCGGTGAATCGGGAAATGCGCAGGGCAGCCGCGCGCTGACCTACGATGCTACGCGCGGCCTGGCGACGACCTTCGTCTCGTCCACCGGGGCAGTGTTTCCGATTCCCGTGCCGACGACCGACCGCGGAGTCTCGCCCGCTGCTGACGTGTCGGACTTCATCGCCAACGCGTTCGCCAGGGTCATGGGAGTCGCAATGAATTTCGATGGGTCGCTCAGTGGAATCCGGGCCGACTCGACTTACCTCCTGAATCCTGCGCTTCGACTCCAGGGAATTCTGCCGACAACTCAGAGCAATGCGGGCCTCGATTTCCATCCGCAAAACAGCGGGCCCAACTCCTTCCCGCTCTCCTCGAGGCTCGTGTTCGCCGCCTCGGCCGAGCCGGTGATCGAGATCTTCGACAGCTACTGCTACAAGCGGGTGGCCACCGTCCCGATTCGCGACCCGATAGTGGGCCCGATCAAGGCGGCGCTCCGTCAGTCCACCGGCCAGATCGTTCTCGTCGGCGCAACGGCGCGAGGGGTTGTGATCGTAACTCTTCCGAATACGTTTACGACAAGCTGCCTGTAGCTCGGCGGTCCGCATCAGCGGACCACTTCAGATTGAAAGTTGACCGCGAGCCCGGCTTACCGCCGGGCTCGCGCGTTGGAGGCCCATGCTTCGATTCACGACTGCGGGAGAATCGCACGGACCGGCACTCGTCTCGATACTCGAGGGCGTGCCGGCGGGCATTCCGTTGCTCGCCGCCGACGTGAACCAGCAGCTCGCCCGTCGCCAGCAAGGGTACGGCCGCGGACGAAGGATGCAGATAGAGCAGGATGCCGCGGAGCTTCTTTCGGGGGTTCGCGCCGGCTTTACGATTGGCTCTCCAATCGCCATGCTCATCCGCAATCGCGATTGGAAGAACTGGACGGAGATCATGGATCCCGCTCCGATCGCGGATGACGCAAACGGCCCGCGGAAGCGCGCCGTGACGCGTCCCCGCCCCGGGCACGCGGATCTCCCCGGAATGCTGAAGTACGATCGCGACGATGCGCGCGACATACTCGAGCGCGCATCGGCGCGCGAGACCACCGCACGCGTCGCCGCCGGAGCGGTCTGCCGCAAGCTGCTCACCGAGATTGGCGTGACGATTGGCAGTCATATAGTAGAGCTGGGCGGCGTCGTCGCGTCGTCGCCCGCCGAGCTGCCCGCCGATCTCAACGAGGCTGCGGACACGTCGCCGCTGCGCACACTCGACAGCGCTGCGGAAGCGGAGATGATCGCTCTCATAGATGCCGCGAAAAAAGAAGGCGACACGCTCGGCGGCGTGTGCGAGGTAGTATGCCGCGGCGTCCCGATTGGACTCGGATCCCACGTCTCGTGGGACCGCAGGCTCGACGGCCGCATCGGCGCAGCGATGATGTCCATTCCCGCGGTGAAGGGAGTTGGAATCGGCAGCGGCTTCGACGCTGCGCGGCGCCGCGGATCGGAGGTGCACGACGAGATTCTCGCGGTGTCCGACCGGCGCCGCTCGGGCAATCTTCAGCGCCTTACCAACAGAGCCGGCGGCCTCGAGGGCGGAATGACGAACGGCGAGCCGCTCGTAGTGCGAGTGGCCATGAAACCGATCAGCACGCTGATGCGCCCCCTCGCGACGGTCGAGATGAAGACCGGCGAGGCCGCAGCAGCGGTTGCCGAGCGTAGTGATGTGACGGCGGTCCCCGCGATGGGCGTGATCGCCGAAGCGATGCTGGCGTTCGTGCTTGCGCAAGCCGTGATCGAGAAATTCGGCGGGGACTCCCTCAGCGAGGTCAGGCGGAATCTCGAGGGCTATCTGGCGAGGATCGCCGAGCGGCGTGGAAGCTGACCGGCCCAACATCGTTCTCGTCGGGCTGTCGGGGGTGGGGAAAACATCCATCGGCCGCGCCGCCGCCCGCCATCTTCACTGGCCGTTCATTGATTTCGATACCGAGATCGAGCATCGCGAGCACGCATCGGTCGAGGAGATATTCGCGTCCCGCGGTGAGGCGCACTTCAGGTCGTTGGAGCAGGCGCTCACCCGGGAGCTCGTGACCTGCAAGGGTACGATCATGTCGGCGGGGGGAGGATGGGTCACCAACCGCGAGTCCGTCGCACTTTTGCGCGCGACCGGGCGTATCATATACCTTAGAGCGTCGCCCGAGCTGCTGGTTCGGCGTCTGGCGACGGCGAGGGTCCGGCGTCCGCTCCTCCAGGGTCCGGATCCTCTGAACACTCTGACTACAATGTATGAAGCGAGGCGGTCCCTCTACGAAGAGGCAGACCTCGTGATTGAAACTGAAGTCTTTGACAGAAAACAACTTATAGATCAGGTTCGGCGATACGCCCAGTCGCTTTGACCCGTGCTTTCGCCGTGCTTTCGCCGTTCTTGCCGCTCACTTTGTCCACAACCAGGTTACGCGAATGGATGACCGTTTGTCCTTGCCGATGACGTTTCGGGTCATGGGACCCCACGAAAGAGGCCGGTTCGCCCCGGAGGCCTGGGGACACCTGCTTTCGCTGAGCGGGTCGGGCGCAATCAACCCGATCGAGCTGGAGCACATCATCGAGCGGGCCCTCATCCAGATAGATGGCCGAATCGCACTCGAGGACCTGCGCGGCATGCTCGAGGGATCCGGTCTCGAGGACAGTGGCGGCGCGGGTGACAATCAAACCGTCCACTAGATAATGGCCACCGCCAGAAAGACCGCCACGAAGAAGGCCGCCGCAAAAAAGACCGCCACCAAAAAGGCGGCCAAGCCGCGCGCTCGGAAGTCCGCCGCGGCGGTTGACGAAGGTCCGGCTCCCGAGCCCGGCACGACGACGCTTGTAATCGTCGAATCGCCTGCCAAGGCGAAGACGATCGGCAAATACCTCGGCCGCGGATATCGCGTTCGGGCAACGATCGGTCACGTGCGCGATCTCCCCGAGAAGAAGATCGGAATTGACATCGAGAACGGATTCGAGCCCGAGTACGTCACCATTCCCGGCAAGGAGAAGACTCTCGCCGAGCTGAAGAACGCGGCGAAGGATGCGCGAGAGATTCTGCTCGCGACAGATCCTGATCGCGAAGGCGAAGCAATCGCGTGGCACGTGGCCGGCCAGGTGCGTCGCAAAGGCGGCGCTCCGATCAGGCGGGTCCTGTTTCATGAGATCACCAAGGAAGCGGTGCAAAGCGCGATCGCCCGGGCAGGCGAGATAGACGAGCGCAAGGTTGACGCGCAGCAGGCGCGCCGCGTGCTCGACCGCCTCGTCGGATACAAGGCCAGTCCCGTTCTCTGGAAGACTGTAAAGAAGGGAATATCCGCGGGGCGGGTGCAGACGGTCGCTCTGAGGCTGCTCGTCGAGCGCGAGCGCGAGATCAAGGCGTTCAACCCGGTCGAGTACTGGACCGTCGAAGCGCTGATGAAAAAGGCGGGACAGGAGTTCGTCGCCAAGCTGCATCATATAGATCAGAAGAAGGCGACCATTCCCGACGAGGCCGCGGCGCAGAAGATTCTCGCCGATCTCTCGGTGCTCAGGAAGTTCGGCGTCACCGAGGTCAAGCGCCGCGAGCGCCGAAAGAATGCCGCGCCGCCGTTCACCACCAGCACGCTCCAGCAGGAAGCGGCGAAGAAGCTCGGGTTCGGCTCCAAGCGCACGATGCGGCTCGCGCAGGATCTCTACGAGGGAATCGAGATCGGGCCCGAGGGCTCGGTCGGCCTCATTACGTACATGCGCACCGATTCCGCACGCGTCTCCGAAGTGAGCGCGGTGCAGGCGCGCGATTACGTCGCTTTCTCGTACGGCAAAGAGTACCAGGCGCCCGCGGTTCAGCTTTACGGCGACGGCAAGTCGAAGAACGCGCAGGACGCGCACGAGGCCATTCGTCCCACCGATCCGACCCGCCGTCCCGAGCACATGTCGAAGTACCTCAAACCCGACCAGCTAAAGCTCTACCAGCTGATCTGGCAGCGCTTTATCGCATCGCAGATGGCGCCGGCGGTCTTCGACACGACCACGGTTGATTTCGATCTGTCCAACCCGCGCGAAGCCGGCGCGCCATCACTGCCGTATCTCTTCCGCTCCACCGGCAGCATCAGAAAATTCGACGGCTATCAGAAGGTGTATCTCGAAACGCGTGAGCAGGGTGACGGACACGGCAAGGCGCTGGAAGAGGAGCAGCCGCTGCCGATGATGGAAGCGGGCGACGACGTCCCCGTGAAGAAGATCATCCCGTTGCAGCATTTCACCGAACCACCGCCGCGCTACTCCGAGGCCAGCCTGGTGAAGGAGCTCGAGCGGCTCGGCATCGGCCGTCCGTCCACGTATGCTTCGATCATCTCCACTCTCGTGGACCGGCGGTATGCGCAGCTCGAGCAGCGGCGCTTCTTCCCCACCGAGCTGGGCGATCAGGTCGAGCGCGTGATGGTGAAGTCGTTTCCCGACATCTTCAACGTGAAGTTCACGTCGCATATGGAGGGAAATCTCGATCGCGTCGAGGACGGTGACGTGAACTGGCGCCGGATGCTGAAGGATTTTTACGGCCCGTTCGCAACGGCGCTGAAGGAAGCGGACATCGAGGGCCTCATCGCCGAGGCGCACGATCTTTCCGCGCTGGAGACGGAGCGGTGTCCGGTGGACGGCGGCCGGCTCGTCCCGCGCGGCGGATTCTTCGGTCCGTTCATCGCGTGCGAGAATCATCCGAAAACGTGCAAGTACACACGTCCGCTGCGCGGCGAGCGGAAGGCGGCGGTGCTCACGGATCAGATCTGTCACGAGTGCGGCACGCCGATGGTCATTCGTCACGGTCGCTCCGGCGAGTTCCTCGGCTGCAGCCGATTCCCGAAATGCCGCGGCACGCGCTCGATGCCTACCGGTGTGAAATGCCCGAAGGATGGCGGCGACATCGCGGTGCGCAGGTCGAAGAAGCGCGGCAAGGCGTTTTATGGATGCGCAAACTACCCGGCTTGCGATTTCGTCATCTGGGACAAGCCGGTAGCCGAGGTCTGTCCGGAGTGCGGCTACATCGGCGCTGAAGCCAAGTCAAACAAGACGCGCGGAGAGTACCGGCGATGCATCAGCTGCGCGAACGAATGGGAGCCTGCGGAGATGCCCCCCGAAGCAGTTGCGGTGTGACGCCTTCGAGTGGTGACGGCGCGGGCGATCGCGCCGTGGTGACGGTCATCGGCGGCGGGCTCGCCGGATCCGAGGCCGCCTGGCAGCTCGCGGAGCGCGGACACAGTGTGGTGTTGCATGAGATGCGTCCGGTGCGCACTACACCCGCCCATCGCACGGACCGGCTCGCCGAGCTCGTCTGCTCCAACACCTTCAAGAGCACGGAGACGACGAACGCGCACGGTCTCCTCAAGGCCGAGATGCGCGTGCTCGGCTCGATGATTCTGGAGTGCGCCGACGAAGCGCGCGTTCAGGCGGGAAGCGCACTCGCGGTGGATCGCGACGTGTTCTCCGCGGGGGTTACGCGGCGCATCGAGTCGCATCCGAACATCGAGATCAGGCGCGAGGAGGTGACGCGCATCCAGAGCCCGTGCGTCGTCGCTACCGGGCCGCTCACCTCGGATGCGCTTGCCGAAGCGATTCGCGAGCGCCTTGGCGTCGGTGCCCTCGCGTTCTACGATGCCATCGCGCCGATAGTGTCCCGCGAATCCATTGACGAGTCCATCGCGTTCACGGCATCACGGTACGACCGCGAGACGATGGAGGGCGCGACCGCAGAAGGCTCGTATCTCAACTGCCCGATGAATCGCGAGGAGTACGAAGCGTTCATCGAGGCGCTGACCACCGCCGACCAGTTTCACGGGCATGAGTTCGACGAGGTGCCGTACTTCGAGGGATGCATGCCCGTCGAGGTCGCTGCGAAACGCGGCCCCGACACGCTTCGCTTCGGTCCGCTCAAGCCGGTGGGCCTCACCGATCCGCGTACTGGACGACGCCCGTGGGCGGTGGTGCAGCTCCGGCGCGAGGATCGTAACGGCAACATGTGGAACGTGGTCGGATTTCAGACGCGCCTGAGAATTCCGGAGCAGCAGCGAGTGCTGCGCATGATTCCCGGTCTCGCCGGCGCCGAGTTTCTCCGATACGGCTCGATCCACCGGAACTCGTATCTCAACTCGCCAGCCGCACTCACGCCGCATCTCTCCGCGCGTGACGACGACCGGCTTCTCTTCGCCGGCCAGATCACCGGAGTGGAGGGTTACACGGAAAGCTCGGCTACCGGGCTGCTCGCGGGGATCAATCTCTCCCGCATGCTCGGGGGCGCATCAGTCGAGCTTCCTCCACCGGTGACGATGCTGGGCGCACTGTACCGATACCTGCGTGAGGCCGACCCGAAGCACTTCCAGCCGATGAACGCCAACTTCGGGCTGCTCGACGATCTGCCGGAGCACATCCGGGACAAGAAGCGGAAACGCGAGATGTTCGCTTCGCGCGCGCTGGCGGCGATGACGGAGTGGGCCGACGCGCACGCGCGGGCACCGCAGCATGCGGCTGGCTGAGCGCATGGCGGAGTCGCCCGAGGTCAGCGAGTTCCTTCTGCATCTGGAGAAGGAGCGCGACGTATCGCCCAACACGCTCAAGGCGTACCAGCGCGATCTCGATGAGCTTCTGAAGTATCTCGGGAACTATTACGGCGAACGCGCATGGAGCTGGCAGGGGATTGACCGGCTTGCGCTGCGCGGATTTCTCGCGCACCTCAATCGTCGCAACCTCAGCAAGCGGTCCATCGCGCGCGCCCTCTCGGCGGTACGGAGCTTCTACTCCTGGCTCAACCGCAACGAGATCGTGGACGCCAACCCCGCGCGCGGCGTGAGCAGCCCGAAGCTCGAAAGGTACCTCCCCGGCTATCTCGATCGCGCGCAGACAGATCTGCTGTTTCAAAGCGCCGCGCTGCACGCTCAGGACGGGAAATTCACCGACGTTCGCAACAACGCCATGCTCGAGCTCTTTTACTCGACCGGCATGCGCCTCTCCGAGCTGCGCGGCATCAACCGCGCCGACCTCGATCTCCTGTCGCAGCAGGTGAAAGTGCGAGGCAAGGGAAGGAAGGAGCGCATCATTCCGGTCGGTGATCACGCGTCGCTCGCTCTGCGGAATTACGAATCGAAGCGCGACGAGGTGATGCGGCAGGGAGTGAAGGGCGCCGACCGCACGGCATTCTTTCTCTCGAGTCGCGGGACGCGCATCTCCGTACGCGCGATCCAGAACGCCGTCACCGGATTTCTCGATCGGATAGACGAGGACGCCGGGCTGTCCACGCACTCGCTCCGCCACACTTTCGCCACACATCTCCTCGACGCCGGCGCGGACCTCCGCGCGGTGCAGGAGCTCCTCGGTCACGCGTCCATCTCGACGACCCAGATCTACACCCACACCAGCGTCGAGCGGCTCAAGGAAGTGTACAGGAAGGCGCACCCGCGGGGGGAGTGATCCGACGCCGGACAGCCAGCGTACAAGCACGACAGGATCTTCTCGCGCCGGGCCACAGCCAGCGCCATCTTACGCCGCGGAGGCGCAATGGTTAAGCCGAGGCATCACTGGATCGTCCGGCTCACGCACTGGGTCAATGCGCTCGCGCTCACGATCATGGTGGCGAGCGGGCTCCGCATCTTCAATGCGTATCCGAGATTCGCGCGCCGCGGCGAGACGTTCTGCTGCTATCCCTGGGAAGGGATGCCCATCCCGAAAGCCCTCACCTTCGGCGGCTGGCTCGCCGGAGCCCGAAACTGGCACTTCGCGATGATGTGGCTCCTTGTCGTCAACGGCCTGGTGTACGTCGGCTTCGTCTATCTCCACGGAGAATGGCGCGACCTCGTACCGCGGCGCGGTTTTTTCCGCGACTCGGTGGCGATGCTCCGCTTCTACCTGTTTCTCAGAAAGGATCACCCCGTCCAGGGCAAGCACAACGCGCTGCAGCGCGGCGCCTACTTCATCCTGCCGTGGGCCGGGTTGCTCGCCGTGCTGACGGGAATCGCGATCTGGAAGCCGGTGCAGCTCGCGCCGCTCACCGACCTGTTCGGCGGATACGTGTGGGCGCGCTACTGGCACTTCGTCGCGATGGCATTGCTCGTCGCGCTGAGTGTCGTCCACATCTTCATGGTATTCGCTGTGGATCCCTACTCGCTGCGATCGATCACCACCGGCGGATACAACGAGGAGAATTCGCCGGAAGCGCGCAACGCGCGCCCCTTCCAGAATCTTCTTCCCAACAGATTCCGCCGCCGGCGTGACACTCCGCGCACGCCTTCCGACTCCAGCACCGGAGCACCGGCATGACGATCGACCGCCGCAAATTCGTCACCGTCACCGGCTCGGCGCTTTCTGCCGCGATACTCGCGTCGTGCGATTCGCGCGGGCCGCGATCAGCGGAGCGACTGCTCAGATACGCCGAGCGAAAGAATGAAGCGCTGGAGCGCGCGCTGTTCAGGCATACGTCAATGGACGCACCGCTGGCGGGAGCGCGTCTCGCCGGCAATGCGCTGCCGAGCTACTTCATCTCGAAGACGGTTCCGGTCTGGGACGAGAGCGTGCGAGGAGCGTGGACGCTCGACGTCGGCGGGCTGGTGGACAAGCCGATGCGTCTTACGCTCCAGAACCTGCTCGATCTCCCACGCACACACACGCGTGTGAACCACTACTGCGTCGAGGGTTGGACGGCGGTCGAGCAGTGGACCGGGGTTCGGCTTGCCGATCTGGCGAAGCTCGTCGGAGTGCACCGCGACGCGCAGTACGTGGACTTCGAATCGTTCGACGACGGATTCCACGAAAGCTGGGACATCGAGAGCGCGATGCACCCTCAAACGGTCGTCGCGTACGGCCTCGATGGCCACATGCTGGGCCCCGCCCACGGCGCGCCGGTACGCGTCTTCTCGCCCATCAAGCTCGGCTACAAGAACACCAAGTACCTGACGCGGATCATGTTTCTGCCCAATCGCACCGGCGGGTACTGGAGCGACATGGGGTACGAGTGGTACGGTGGCGTGTAAGACGTCACCGGATGCGCAGTCTCGGCTCCTCGGGGCCGGGGACGTTCTTCGCCTCGGGGGGCGTCTCCATTTCTTCCGTGCGGCGGGCGGCGCCCCTGAACAGGAGCATTTCCCGCAGGTAGGCGCGGTTCAGGATCGCGCCGAGCACGAGTAGCACCACCCCGCTCAGCACGGCGATCGTCCCCCATCGCCAGTTTTCGCTTCCGATCAGGGCGGCGCCGAGGCAGGCGGTGCCCAGCCCGACCAGCCACTCGCCGGCGGTGTCCGGCTCGGCCCGCATGCGCCGCCTTCGCTCGCGAAACGGACGGCTCTGCTCCGGGCTTGCCGCGTCGTATATGATGGCGGCCGCGATGAGCAGGACAATCGCGCCCAGCACTATAGGGATGTACTCCAACCGCATGGGGCCGCCCTCGTTAGTTTTGAACCATGAACAGAACTCTCCCGCGCGTCCGCTCGACCACCATCCTTGGCGTCCGCCGCGACGGCAAGGTCGCCCTCGGCGGCGACGGTCAGGTCTCCGTCGGCGAGACCATCATGAAATCGAACGCGATGAAGGTCCGCACCCTCGCAGGAGGCAAATTGCTGGCCGGATTTGCCGGGGCCGCGGCCGACGCGTTCACGCTCTTCGAAAAATTCGAGGAAAAGCTTCAGCGCCACCCCGGAAATCTGTCCAAGGCGGCCGTAGAGCTGGCCAAGGACTGGCGTAGCGACAGGGTTCTGAGGCGCCTCGAGGCGCTCCTGGCCGTGACCGATGCAGAGAGGGGATTCATCATCTCCGGCACCGGTGACATCATCGAGCCGGACGATGGAGTCCTGGCGATCGGATCCGGGGGAACGTACGCCCTCGCCGCGGCGCGCGCTCTCATCGCGAACACCGATCTTTCCCCGAGCGAGATCGTTCGCAAGGGTCTCATGATTGCATCCGACATCTGCGTTTACACCAACTCGAACATCACAGTGCTGGAACCGACCGCGTGACATCTCCCAGAACACAGAATGCGCTCGCGCGACTTGCGGACCTCACTCCAAAGAGCATCGTCGCCGAGCTCGATCGTTACATAGTCGGACAGTCCGACGCCAAGAAATCCGTGGCGATTGCCCTGCGCAACCGCTGGCGTCGCCAGCGCGCGCCCGAATCCATTCGCGACGAGATCTCGCCCAACAACATCATCCTCGTCGGACCCACCGGTGTGGGGAAGACGGAGATCGCGCGGCGTCTTGCAAAGCTTGCGGGCGCGCCGTTCATCAAGGTCGAGGCGTCGAAGTTCACCGAGGTGGGCTACGTCGGCCGCGACGTCGAGTCCATGGTGCGCGACCTGGTCGAGAGCGCGATCAACATGGTGCGTAGCGAGCGTGAGGCGGAGGTGGAGGATCTGGCGCACGACCGCGTTGACGACCGGCTGCTCGAGCTCCTGCTGCCCATTCCCGCGGACAAGAAATCGGCGACCGCGCCCGAAGCCGCGTCCGGTGGCGACGCACCGATATTCCTCGTCTCATCGAGCGGCAACGTCTCGCCGGAGATGGATGTCGAGCACGAGCGTTACAAGCGAACCCGTGACAAGCTCAGGCAGCTTCTTCTCGACGGCCAGCTCGAGGGGCGTGAAATAGAGGTCGAGGTCGCGCAGCACGCTCCGATGATGTTCGACATGATGGTGCCGCAGGGCGCGCCGGAAGGAATGGAGAATTTCTCCGACATGCTTCAGGACATGCTCCCGAAGCGGACGAAGAAGCGCTCTGTGAAAGTCTCCGAGGCGCGACGCATTCTGCTCGAGCAGGAGCTGGACAAGCTGATTGATGAGGAGGATGTCACCGGGGACGCGCTCGAGCGTGTGGAGCAGATGGGAATCATCTTCCTCGACGAGATAGACAAGATCGCCGGCGAGCGCTCGGCAGGCGGCGGGCCCGACGTCTCGCGCGAGGGAGTTCAGCGCGACCTGCTGCCGATCGTGGAAGGGTCAAACGTCCAGACCAAGTACGGCATGGTGAAGACGGATCACGTTCTCTTCGTCGCGGCGGGCGCGTTCCACGTGTCGAAGCCGAGCGATCTCATCCCCGAGTTACAGGGCCGCTTTCCGATCCGCGTCGAGCTCAAGCCGCTCAATGAGGCCGACTTCGTGCGCATCATGACCGAGCCCGAGAACGCTCTTACCAAGCAGTACGGCGCGCTCGTCGAGGCGGAGGGGGCGAAGCTGATATTCACCGAGGATGGAATCGCCGAAATCGCGCGCATCGCCGCACACGTGAACGACAGAATGGAGAACATCGGCGCGCGCCGCCTGCACACCGTGATGACTACGCTGCTCGAAGACGTGATGTATGATCTTCCCGACAAGGGAGTGGGCGAAATCACGGTGGATCGCGCGCTCGTCATCGACCGGCTCAAGGCGATCGTCGAGGACGAGGATCTGAGGCGGTATATTCTCTAGCCCGGCAACCCGCACACTACATGAGCGCAGAGAACCATCGCGATTTTCTCGCGATCCCCGACTATTCGCGTGAAGAGCTGATCGGCCTTTTCGACCTCGCCGAGCGCATGCGCGCTGGCGAATACAAGGACAAGCCGCTCGCCGGGAAGTCGCTGGCGATGATCTTCATGAAGTCGTCCACGCGCACGCGTGTGTCGTTCGAGGTCGGCGCGTGGCAGCTCGGCGGGCATGCGCTGTTCCTCTCGCCACGCGACGTTCAGCTCGGCCGCGGCGAACCGATCGCGGACACTGCGCGAGTGCTGTCGCGCTACGTGGACGGGATCATGATCCGCACGTTCGCTCACGCCGAGGTGGAAGAGCTGGCGAGGTATGCGACGGTGCCGGTGATCAACGGGCTCACCGATCTGCTGCACCCCTGCCAGATCCTCGCCGACATCCTCACCATCCGGCAGCACCTCGGCGGTCTCGATGGCCGCAAGGTCGCGTGGATCGGCGATGGCAACAACATGGCGAACTCGTGGATCAACGCCGCGTATCGCCTGGGATTCGATCTCACTCTCGCGTGTCCCCAGGGATACGATCCCGACGATTCGCTCCTCGCGCGCGCGCAGTCGGTGGCGAACGTGCGCGTGGTGCGCGATCCCGCGGAAGCGGCGGATGGTGCAGACGTGGTGAATACCGACGTGTGGGCGTCCATGGGTCAGGAAGACGAACAGGCAATTCGCGAAAAAGCGTTCAAGGGTTACATCGTGGATGCGGCGCTGATGAGGCGCGCGAAGCCGGAGGCGATCTTTCTGCATTGCCTGCCCGCGCACCGCGGCGAGGAAGTGGCCGCCGATGTGATTGACGGACCGCAGAGCGTAGTGTGGGACGAGGCGGAGAACCGCCTGCATGTCCAGAAGGCGGTCATGGCGAATACGATGGGCGGCGTGGCGCTTTAGCATCCATCCGGCACGCCTCATGCAATTTCGATGGGCATGCCCGCATCACACAAGAAACTCGAGGAGTTCGACAAGCTCATCGAGGGAATCGAGACCGCCATGTTCACCACGAGGCGGCATGACGGCCACCTCGTCTCGCGCCCGATGGAGACGCAGAAGCGCATCAGCGGCGCCGATCTCTGGTTCGTGACCGATGCCGAAACGCGCAAGCTCGATGAGCTGCTGCGTGATCCGCACGTGAACTGCTCGTACTTCAACAACAAGTCGCGCGAGTGGGTGTCCGTGAGCGGCGTCGCGCACATCAGTCGCGACCGGAAGCGGATTCGAGACCTGTACCAGCCGGAATGGAAGGCATGGTTCGACGACGAGGGCGGACGGCGGGACGGCGGCCCCGACGACCCGCGCATCGCCCTGATCCTGGTCGAAGCCGATTCCGTAGTGTACTTGAAGAACGACAAGCCCCGCCCGCTCATCCTCTGGGAAGTTCTCAAAGGGATGGTCACCGGCTCGACCCCGGACGCCGGGGAGATCCGGCACATCGGCGGCGGCGAGCTGGCCGACCGGTAGCCTCGGCCGGACCGAGGCCCCGGCGGGCGTCCGCCGTCCTGCGGGGACTCCCCACCGCCCGCCGGCCCTGCCATATTGACTGGCCGGGGGCGAGTCGGCCCCGACCCACAGCCGGAGCCCCAGAAAGATGGCGCAAGCCGAACTCACGGAAACACTTAAGCGCACCCCGCTGACCGAGACACACACCGCGCTCGGCGCCAAGCTCGTCCCCTTCGCCGGCTATCTCATGCCGGTTCAGTACCCTTCCGGAATCACCGCCGAGCACAATGCCGTGCGCCGGCACGCGGGCCTCTTCGACGTCAGCCACATGGGCGAGTTCATCGTGACCGGCGCGGGTGCGATGGACTTCGTGAACTACGTCACGACGAACGACGTCGCCGCCCTCGCAATCGGCCAGGCGCACTACTCGACCATCCTCAACGACCGCGGAACGATCGAGGACGACTGCCTCGTCTATCGCTCCGAAGACCGGATCATGATGGTGGTGAACGCGTCCAACGCAGCCAAGGACTTCGCGCACATCTCGGAGCACCTCGACAGGTTCGATGCTGCTCTCGAGGACGTTAGCGACGCCACCGCGCTTCTTGCGCTTCAGGGACCGAAGGCGGCGGAAATTCTCCAGCGCCACACCGGCACCGACCTCTCGGCGATCAAGTACTACCACTTCGCGTTCGGCACGGTTGCCGGTATCGGTGGAATTCTCATCTCGCGCACCGGCTACACCGGCGAAGACGGCTTCGAGCTGTACTTCGCCAACGAGAACGCCATCGCTGTGTGGAACGCGCTCACCGAGAGTGGCGAGGTGATGCCTGCCGGGCTCGGGTGCCGCGACTCGCTGCGCCTGGAGATGGGGATGGCGCTCTACGGCAATGACATTGACGACACAGTCACGCCGCTCGAGGCCAACCTCCAGTGGCTGGTGAAGCTGAAGAAGGGTGAATTCGTCGGCCGCGACGCCCTCCTGAAGCAGAAGGAGGAGGGGGTTCCGCGAAAGCTCATTGGATTCGTCGCGCGGGAGCGGTGTTTCCCGCGCCACGGGTATCCCGTGTTCGTGAACGGAAGCCCGAGCGGCGAGGTGCGAAGCGGGACGATGAGTCCGTCTCTCAACATTCCGATCGGCACCGCGTACGTGCCGACCGCCAGCGCCGGTCCCGGTTCGACTCTCCAGATCGAGATCCGCGGCAAGCGCATCGCGGCGACCGTCGGGAAGATGCCGTTCTACAAGGATGGTACGCATCTCTAGCATGCGTGTCGCGATTCTGACCGTGTCGGATTCGGTGGTCGCCGGCGAGCGCGACGACACGTCGGGCGCGGCGATACTCGACTGGTGCGCGAAGCGCGGCGCCGCGGTCGTCCATCATGAGCGCGCCGCCGACGAGACGTCGGTGATCGCACCGATGCTGGCAACGTGGTGCGACTCGGGCGACGTGGATCTCATTCTCACGACGGGCGGCACCGGTCTCGCGCCGAGGGATGTGACGCCGGAGGCGACACTGGCGGTGATCGAGCGCGAGGCGCAGGGGATAGCGGAATTTCTGCGGGCATCGAGCTTCGCGAGCTTCCCGAGGGCCGCGCTGTCGCGAGGCATGGCGGGAGTACGCGCCGGGACGCTGGTCATCAACCTTCCTGGCTCGCCCGGCGGCGTGCGCGACGCGCTTTCGGCTCTCGAGCCGATCGTGGATCACGCCATTGATGTTCTCACGGGGAAAGTGACGCGTCACGACGCGCCTGCGGAGAGCGAGGCAAAGTGAAGGCGCTGATCACGCTGACCGACGTGGAGTGCGCGGTGCGCCTCAACGCGGGACTCGAGCAGTCGGGCGTCGAGACGGTGATGGTGTCGCCACTCGATGACATCCGGCGTGAGATCAAGCGCGCAAAGCCCGACACCATCGTTTTCACCGGTGGAATCGCCGACCCGAACGTCGTCCAGCTCGTGCGCGAGCAATTGTGGGATGGCGTGTCGGTGATCGGTCTCGCTGACGTGGACGACAACGAGCTTCGCGAACGGCTGCGGTCGATCGGGTTCGTGGATGTGTACGCCAAGCCCGTCTCGACGCAGGATCTGCTCGACATTGTGCGGCGGTCACTCGACAGACAGCGCCTGGTGAAGGCGACCGGACTCATCGGCCAGTCGGATGCGATCCGCGAAGTGCTGGTGAAGATCGAGCAGATGGCGCCGGTGTCGAGCACGGTGATGATCGAGGGCGAGAGCGGGACGGGGAAGGAGCTTGTCGCGCGCGGCATTCACCGCCTGAGTCCGCGGCGCAGCAAGCCATTCATCGCGGTCAACGTCGGCGCGCTGGCGGAGACGCTGGTGGAGAGCGAGCTGTTCGGCCACGAGAAGGGTGCGTTTACCGGCGCCGCGGAACGTCGGCTCGGGAGATTCGAGCTTGCCAACGGCGGTACGATCTTCCTCGACGAGATCGGTGAGATTCCGTCCGCGACTCAGGTAAAGCTGTTGCGTGTGCTCGAGGAGCGGGAGCTGACGCGCGTGGGCGGTGTGACTCCCATCAAGGTGGACGTGCGCGTGGTAGCTGCGACCAACCAGCCGTTGCGACAGCGCGTGGAGGAAGGACTGTTTCGCCCCGACCTGTATTACCGGCTCAACGTGCTGAGCATGTATCTGCCCCCGCTCCGTGACCGGCCTGACGACATTCCCATCCTGATCCGCCAGTTCGTGAAGGACTATTCGGCGCAGCACGACCGGCCGTTCCACGGAATCTCCGCCGAGGCGATGCAGATACTCGTGGGTTATTCGTGGCCGGGGAATGTGCGCGAGCTGCGCAATCTGGTGGAGAGCATGGTGGTGCTTGCGCCCGGGCGTGAGATCACGGCGGGGGACATTCCGCGTGAGATCAGGGAAGGAGGTGGCGGCCGTTTTCTGCCGGTGCGTGTCGGGCCAGTGCTGCGCGGCTCGATGGCGGCGAGTGGGAGGGAGATGGAGTTCATCGTGCGCAGTCTGGTCGAGCTTAAGCTTCAGATCGAGGAGTTGAGATCGCGGGTGAACGAGATGGGCGCGTCTCGGCAGATTCTGGCAGACGGTGGAGCGCAGGCAGGGCAGGCGGCGCGGCGCGTGATTGCAAGCAACGGGTCTCTGGCGGCAGAGCCTGTGGAAAATTCTGCGCGGATAGGTGCGCTGGAGCCGAGGGATGCCGGGCCGTCGCCGGCGGTCGTGACGATCACTCCGGGCATGACAATGGCGGAGATCGAGAAGGTGGCGATAACTGCCGCATTGGCTGAAACGAAGGGCAACCGAAGGAAGGCGGCCGAGCTTCTCGGTATCGGGGAGCGGACCATGTACCGGAAGTTGCGGGACTACGGCATTCCTTCACGTTGATTTTCTTGATAAAAGGGTATGCCCGTTGAATATTGATTCCCGTTTCTCGCGGGTCAGGCCGGGCCATCATTTCCCAGGGTACCATTGACGTCACCGATAGCGGGCAGTGTTCTCCCGATCAAGCGTGCGGAAGAGCTTATTCTCACGCTGCCTGGTGTGATTTCGGCGCGGATAATCGCGGGGGACAGCGGGGCCATAGATCAGATCCATGTGCTTGCGACTTCGGAGGTGACGCCGAAGCAGATGGTGCGGAACATCGAGAGCGCGCTGATCGCGCATTTAGCGATGCGTATTGACCACCGGAAGATTTCGGTGGCGACGACGAACGAGACCAAGCCGAAGTTGCTTGAGCCGGAGTCCAAGCCATCGGCGCCGGTGCAGGCGGGGGTCGTTGAGGGCCAGCAGTCGGGAGCCTCAGCGCCGCGCACCGGACCATTCGCTCGGCGGTTCTATTTCGAGGATGTGGAGGTTCGGGGCTCGCGTTCGAAGGGTCTTTCGTGCCGTGTGACGTTGCGGAAGGGGAGCGCGTCATATATCGGGGAAGCTCTCGGAATCGAGGGTGACCGTTCGCGTGTGGAGTTGGCGGCGAGGGCGACATTGCTGGCGATTGCCGACGCGGACAACAGGGAAGGTCAGCTGGGAGTTCAGGGAGTGAAGGTGTTCGACGCGTTCGAGCGGACGTTCGTGTTTGTGGCGGTGAGCGTGCGGTCGGGGCGTGAGAACAAGGTATTGACGGGGAGTGTCGAGATGCGCGAGAGCGCGGAGAGCGCTGGGGTGCTGGCGGTACTCGATGCGACGAACAGGTGGATCGAGCACAACTGACAATACGAATTAGCGGTATGAGCCGCGTGAAGAAATTGAAGTTGCTGTTTCACCCTTTAGCAGGGTACACAACGGATTAATAAACCCCCTCCCTCAGAAATGAGCGGAGTCGAGCGGGCAAGACATTTTTTGAGCTGAGCCAACCGATTGCGTGATGAAGCGAGCGCTGATTCACGACAGACGTTACGGGAGGTGACGCAAAATGGCATTTCTTGCTGCTCTGATCGATGGGATCCTGTCACTGGCAGATCACCAGATTTGGACATGATCTGAGGAGCGGGGGGTTTCTCTCTACTATGTTCGACCGAATCCGGGTTTACGTCATTGGCTTAGTAGCGCTTGCGTGCGCGACTGCAGGTTGGGTTTACTGGATAAACCCAATCCCGACGTGGCCATTGGCGCGAGCCGCGATTCTGTTCGCCGTTCTGTCGTGCGTGTCCGGCATGCTGGCATACAAGAAGGCCGCCAAGAGCGAAGCTGGCAGCATTGCATTCCTTCCCATGTTGGCGTCCGTTATGGTATCGCCCAATTGGCTGACTGTATTGGCGGTCGCCATCGCGACCACGGTCGTTGAAATCACGAGTAAGCGGGTAGCGTTAAAGGCTACTTTCAACGTAGCGCAGGCCGTCCTGTGGGTGGCTGCGGCAGTCCTCGTTTATCTCAGCCTGGGCGGCACGCCGCTTGTCTCCGCTGGTCTTCGCGTGAACTACCCCGCATTCATCGCGGCGCTTGCAGTTTTTGCGACTTTCAATTCCACGGCTGTTGCCGGCGCAATCGCTATAAGCGAGAAGCAGCCCTTCGTTCAGGTGTGGTGGTCACGTTTGCGTGCGACATTCGTATACGACCTGTTTGCACTTCCGTTCGTATATCTCTTCGCACTCTGTTACGTCTACTGGGGACTCCTAGGTGCACTGGGCTTCTTTATTCTGGCGCTTGGGCTGCGTCAGCTCTACAAGGTGAACTCGCAGCTCGAGCAGACGAATCAAGAATTACTTCAGCTCATGGTTGCTGCAATCGAGGCACGTGATCCGTACACCTCCGGACACTCACGCAGAGTTGCGTGTAACGCTCGTCTGATTGCGCAAGCCATCGGCCTCCGGGATAAGCAGGTCGAACGCGTGGCAATCGCCGCGCTGCTGCACGATGTTGGCAAGATTCATGAGGTGTTTGCACCTATTCTCAGTAAGCCGGGTCGCCTAACGGCCGAGGAAAATGCAATCATGCAGACTCATCCGATCAAGAGTGAAGAACTTGTTCGGACCGTCTCACAGCTGAGCGATGTTGTTGCTCCGATTAGACATCATCACGAAAACTGGGATGGTACAGGATATCCGGACGGCCTGATTGGCCACAATATCCCCGTCGCGAGCCGTATCATCATGTTCGCAGACACCATCGATGCGATGACGACAGATCGTCCATATCGGGCGGCGTTATCTGAAGCTCAGGTGAGAGCTGAATTCGTCAAACTTCGGGGACGTCAGTTTGATCCGCATATTTGCGATAAGCTGCTCGACAATCCAATTTATCCGAGATTGTTTGATCAGGATGTTCCGTTGGCTCCGGCCATCGCCGAGCAGGATCGACGGAACCGAACTTCAGCCACGCCGCTGCTAGCTGGCTAGTCGTTTCGCGACTCGCGTAAGAGACGCGAGCAAGTGTTCCGGAACTGGCCACGGTTCTCTGCGGTGTTCCGCAGTGTAGGAATTGAAAAGGGACTCCGCTAACTCGGATTGCCCTGCGCTCGCTAGAGCGACCTTTAAGACGCACGCCGAAAAGGCTTGGTGGAGACCCTTTTTCGAGTGGTCGAATGCGTCGGTGAGCGATTTCAACATATCTGCCGTTGTCGCGCCATCTCTGGCTAGGTCCGTGGCGACCTGGAGCGCGCAATTATAAGTACGTCGATGGAAAATTGGATCGGTCTGTGCCTCTTTTCGAGTTAGCATAATCCGCCTGCGTGCCTCGTTGGCATCGCCCACCAACAGCGCAAGCCTGACCCCAATCGCCCCGATTTCTAATTGGCCGAACCGATTGGACGGATGAAGGTTTAGCGCCGTGAGACGATTGAACCAAGAGGTCGCTTCAGCGATCAGACCTCGCTCCAAGGCCATATTAGCCAACATCGGAAGGGCGCGGACCATGGACAATTCCAGTCTATGGCTCTCTGCTAGCTGTAGAGCTTGCAGCAACGATTGCTCGGCATCGTCAAACAATCCCGCGACTCGAAATGTTACTGCCGCGTTGCAATGGGCGCGAAAAAGATCAGCGACATTGCCTCGAGTTCGCTGCTCCAGCAGTAGTGCCTGAGCTGCCCTAATGCCCTCCGCCAAATCCCCAAACCCAGTGTGAAATACCATCTGGGATTCCAATCGAAGAGAGAATGCTACATCTGACTCGCTGCATAGCAGTTCAACTTGGTCGTAGGTGGCCGTCATGGCGTGGGTTTCTCCTTGGAAGCCGAGAAGCATCATTGCCATGATACCTGCTTCGACGCGATGTCGAGCAGTCGCCTCGGACGCATTTAGACAAGCGGTAGCCTTGCGGGTGATTTCCTCCCATTGGAGTGACTGCCATTCTGCACGCAGGTCCATCAGCTCCAGCTCATCGTGGGTTGATTCATTCGGACGGATCCGCGACTTAAGCGTTCGAACAACGGCCGCAAGATCCCTAACTCGCTGCCAGTCACTTACCCTATATGACGCTAGAGTCTCCCCCTCCAGCACTTCCGATCTTTGTTGATCCGTAGTACAGAGAGGGAGGCACTTCGAGTATGCATCGGCGGCGGCCTGCGGTAGGCCAACTTTCATAAGGTGGTGAGCGCAGGATAGCGCGAGAGACAGGCCCCTCTGAGAGTCGCCGGCGAGATGCCAATGCTTTGCGCAATCCCACAAGACAGAGGTCGAGAAAAGCGAATCTACCTCCTGTTCTAGAACGAGGCCGGCTCGCCTATGCAGGAATGCCTTCGCCGGATCGCTAAGCCGAGACAGCGCGACATTCGACAGCAATTCGTGCTTGCTGGCGATGCGACCTCGTGCAGCACCGTCGCGGTCGTCCTGTTCCAAGACTATCATCCCGGCTTCGCCCAGAGTAGTGATGCTGGTGAGAAGCCGATGAGCTTCGTACTGGAGTACAAGTTCTAGTCGATGCAACGTTGAGTTGTTTTCTAGGAGCGCGCAGGTCTGAAGAAGCTGGAGCGAATCCCGATCGAGACGATCAACGCGCCTGTCTAAAAGAGCGGACAGTGATGCCGGAACCTCATGGGCGCCTCCGCTCTCGACCCAATGGGCCGCGAGCTCCTGGAGAAAGTATGGATTACCCTCGCCAACCCTAACGCACCACGCACCGTCGTCAGAATTGATCACGCGCCCGCGCTTTCTCGCCATACTAAGCACAAGTTCGTTAGCGTCTTTTGAGTCAAGCGGGGTAAGGACAATTGTTCTAATCCAATCCGGGAAGTTGTCTTCCCACGCCTCGGGTGGTTCTCGTCCCGTTAACGCAAATAGGACCGCACGGCTCCTTGCCCACGCTATCATGTCCCCGAGCACTTGCGAAGATGTCGCGTCGAGCCAATGCACGTCTTCGATATGAATCACAAGCGGAGTCTCTTCCGAGACGGCATCAACGATGTCGAAGAGTGCTCGCTGCACACGACCGTAGACCCATTCGGAGCCGCTGTCGGTTTCGTGCGTCGTTTCATTCAGAGGCCGATGCTGCGTTAGCCGATCTATGTATGCGAGTGTATCTGGGGAACAACCAATCGCTCCTCTCAATCCTCTGAGAGCAGGCGCGAGCTCGACGAAGAGTGACAGCGGGCGGCTCTTATGGCTTGGTCTGCAGTGAACTCTTTGAACACTTACGCCTTTCAAGGCGGCGAAGCGTGAAAACTCCGCGAGTACTCTGCTTTTCCCTATCCCGGCTTCGCCGAGCACTAGGCAGGTCTGGCCGCTTCCGGCACGTGTGGTCGATAACATCGAACCGAGCTCGCTGAGAACGCCGGTCCGTCCAATGAAAGGTGCGTCATTACTCTCAGGATCGGTCTGCGGAACTGCATTCCCCGCGATCCGTCGTTTCATCAGCGCAGCCTGACGACCTAGGTCGCCGTTATGGTGTCCCACCTCGTCCAAATACGCGTCGAGAATACGGACTGCCTGAAGCTTCGAGCCACGCATCGCAAATGATTCTGCGAGAGCAATGGTAACCTGCTCGTTGAATGGCTCGACTTGACTGAGGGTTGTTGCGACTGATTCGACTTGTGCCCATTGCGCCGCGCTCCGGTGTTTGGCAATCGCCTCAACCAAGACGGTGGCGATTTGCGAGCCGATATCCCGCTTCCTATCATCAAGCCAGTCAAGGTATCGGGGAGAAAAGCGAGGTTCATATCCCGGTAACAGCACGAGATTGTCCCTTTGTGCCTGTTCGCTCGGTGCCCGATTCTCAATGAAGTCCACGAAATCACTTATGATGACCGAATGCCCAAGCTTGATGCGGGTCTTGCCGATCGAATCGACTGCAATACCGGATCGGCGAAGTCTATGAATCGTCTGTCTTAACCGATGTGAAGCTGAAACCGCGGCGATGCCTGGCCATAGGATGAGTTCCAATTCGCGCCTGGTGACTGAATTGTTGCCTTGGAGAATGAGATACAAGGCAGCGGCAAAGACCATGGTGGCCGTCGGCTCGATCTGCCGCACCGGCGTCTCTATCCTCGCATCCCCCAACACGAACAGCCGAATCGGCCCCGCCGAAGTCGTCTTCATGCGCCCGAAGATAAGACTCTTCCGTCACACTCGCGTCAGCGGACGCTCCGCGACACCGAAGGATTCCCGCAGATAACAAAAAACCCCGCTTTCGCGGGGTCTCGGCTCCTTCACAAAACAACCACTACTTCAGCTCGAACTCCACCCGCTCTTCGATCGGATGATTGTCACTCGTCAGCATCGCAACAGCGGTAAACCTGCCGTGCATCTTCTCCGCATCCCAGCCGTCACTGAATACCGCGACATCCCTCGACTTCAACAGCTTGTTCTGCATTCCCTGCGTGAACATCCGCGACGCGCTCCAGCGCCACACTTCCTTCCCGGTCTCGTCCTGCACCACGAAGTCATGCGTCTTTCCACTGGGAAAGCAAAGCTCGACCATCTTCGCGCTGTTGTTGCGAACGTCGAGCGTGAACTCGACTCGATTGCTCGCGTTCACAGAAAACTTCGAGGTTATCACGGACTTCGAATGACGGTCCGACACGGACGCTGCGAGAGTCGACCTATGCCCCACCGTGCCACGCGCGAACGCGACGACGGATGCGGCACACAACAACGGGATGATTAGACGATTTGTCATCACTTCAGAGCGACCAGCTCGCGCGACATGGTGCACATCACAAACTTCTCCTGCGAACGGCAGTGAACTTATCAACAATCAGACGATCGTGCAATACTGAAGTAACGCGTAAGTCCTGAGATACTCAGCACTTGCGAGAGCCATAGATCTTCGGCCTGTCTTCGGTTTGTCCACAAACATGCTGCCTCAAGCACCGACTCCCCAACACCCGGACCGAGCTTGTGAAAAATGTCACAAGCTCATAAATTTCTCGCCTGAATGAGGGACGACACACCCCGCAACCCGAGCCCCCAAAAGGACGGCGAGATCAACCTCGGCTCCTTTGCCGGTGTGGGTCTCCAGTTTGCCGTGGCTATCGTCCTGTTCCTCTTCCTGGGACAGTGGGTGGACCGGAAACTCGGAACATCCCCGGTCTTCCTCCTCGCCGGGGTCTTCATCGGAGGAGGAGCCGCGTTCTACGGCATGTACCGGCGCCTGACGACGGCCCAAAAGGCCGACGACGAGCGCCGGAAACGCGAAAAGGAGTCACGAGGGTGAAAGCGATGACGCGATTCGCACTGATGCTCGTCGCGCTGATCGCCGCCACCGGATGGCTGCTCTCGCTGGGCTTCAAGACCGACGCCGACCGGCACGCGCTCCTCGTGAGCGCCTGCTTGGCGACAGCGGTGCAACTGGCGACGTTCGGACTGGTCCAGCTCACCGGACGCCGAAACGCCCTCGCCGGCTGGGGGATGGGAGCGATCCTGAGAGGGACGGTGCTCGTGCTTTACGGGCTTTTCCTCTCCAGGTTCCTCGGGCTGCCGCTCACCGCGGCACTCACAAGCTTCGCCGTGTTCCTGTTCGTCTCGATGCTGCTCGAATCTCTGCTGATATCATATGCTCGCTAGCCAGGACATCATCACCCCGCACATCACGGACGCCCACTACCTCGAGGTCCCGTGCCTCGAGCCGGGCTTCGCGTGCGAGGTGGACCTTCCGCGGTGGGATCCGATCCACATCGGCCGCCTCACGCTCGACCTCTCGCCGACCAAGCACGTCGTCATGCTGCTCGTCGCGGCGACACTCTGCCTGGTAACGCTTCTCCTCGCCGCCCGCGCCCACAAGCGCCAGCACGCGGCGGTCGGACGGCCGAAGGGGTTCGCCAACGGGATCGAGGCTCTCGTCCTCTACATCCGGCAGGAAGTGATCCTTCCGAACGTCGGTCATCATGGCGAAGCGTACGCCCCGTTCGTCCTGACGCTCTTCTTCTTCATCCTCTTCGCCAACCTGCTCGGCCTCATTCCCTACGGCTCGACGGCGACAGGCAACATCTCGGTCACCGCGACGCTCGCCATCATCACGTTCTTCGTCATTGAGCTCGCCGGCATGCGCACGCTCGGCAAGGGCTACGTGAAGACGATCGTGTACTGGCCGAGCGACCAGCCGTTCATCATGAAGGTGTTGCTGACGCCGCTCATGACGCCCATCGAGCTCATCGGAAAGATCACCAAGCCGTTCGCTTTGGCGATCCGTCTCTTCGCGAACATGACGGCTGGACACATCGTCGTTCTCGCCCTCATCGGGCTGATCTTCACGTTCGGAAGCTACGCGCTTGCGCCGCTGCCGCTGATGATGGCGCTGGCGATCATGGTACTCGAAGTCTTCATCGCGTTCCTGCAGGCATACGTCTTCGCGCTTCTGGCCAGCGTCTTCATCGGCCTGATCCGCGAGGGAGCACACTAGAGCAGTCGTTTCACCGCGGGCCTCGCGCCCGCGCCGTACCTGGCTGAGTGGCCGGGGAAGCCCGTTGGAGCTTCGGCTCCGCTGACGGGCAGCGCGGGTGGCGCGATCTCCACCTTCAACGAATTCGATTCGGAGCTTCTTGCAATGACGATCTTTCCCCTTCTTCAAGCTACGGTGACGTACACGAAGGAATTCTCCGCCGCGTGGGCGCTCATGGGCGCCGGCATTGGCGCGGGCATCGCGGTGATCGGAGCCGGCATCGGCATCGGCCGCCTCGCCGGTCAGGCGATGGATGGCATGGCGCGTCAGCCCGAAATGGCCGGCCGCATCCAGACGGGCGCGATCATCTTCGCCGCGCTCATCGAAGGCGCCGCGCTGTTCGCGATCGTCGTGTCGTTCCTGATTCAGGGCAAGTTCTAACCAGTTACCCGCTACCAGTTACCCGCTACCAGTTACCCGCTACCAGTTACCCGTTACCCGATGGCTCGCGCAGAAAATGCGTGAGCCGTCGGAACCCTCACTGTTACGACAATGTCTACGCTTCCTTTTCTGATGCTGATCCAGGAGCATGCAGCCGCTGCCGGTGAAAGCGCCGAGGCCGCCAAGGGCGGCCTTCTGTCACCGTCCGGCGGACTGATGTTCTGGACGCTGATCATATTCGTCATCCTGTTCTTCGTCCTCTCGAAGTTCGCATTCAAGCCGATCACCGAGGCGGTGGAGAAGCGCGAGAAGTCGCTCGAGGACGCGATCGCCGGCGCAAAGGCGGATCGTGAGGCCGCCGCTCAGCTACTTGCCGAGCACCGCGCGCAGATCGAGGCCGCACGCAGCGAAGCGCAGAAGCTGATTGCCGACGGGCGCGTGGTCGGCGAGAAGATCCGCGCCGAGATGGTCGAGGAGACGCGTGGGCAGCAGCAGGACATGCTCGCGCGCGCGCGCCACGAGATCGAAAGCCAGAAGGTGCGCGCCATCGCCGAGCTGCGCCGTGAGGCGGTGGACCTGGCGATCGCTAGCGCGGGCAAGGTGATCGAGAGGAACCTCGACGACGAGTCGAATCGCAGCATCGTCGAGAGATTCCTCGCTTCCATTCCGTCGTCGCCGACGAGCCGCTGATGCGCGCCACGACGATCGCGAAGAACTATGCCGAGGCGCTGCTGGAGCTCGCGTGCCGCGCGGAGGATCCGGCGGGGTGGGGCAAGCTGATCCGCGACGTCGCGAACGGAGTGGAGCAGGACCTGACGCTGCGCCATTTCCTGGAGTCGCCGAAAGTCAGCGAAGCGCAGAAGAACGAGATTCTCTTCGAGGCACTTGGCGATCGCGTGCCGCGGCATTTTCTGAGGTTCCTGCAGACGCTGGTGCGGAAGCGCCGCCAGATGCTGATCCCGCAGATTGCGCATGAATACGATGACCTGCTCGACGTTCACGAGGGACGTGTTCACGCCAACATCACGGTCGCGCGTGAGGCGAGCGCGGTGGACGAGGCGCGGATCGCGGAGCAGCTATCGCGCGTGATCGGCAAGAAGGTGGTGCCGCGCATGAACGTGAATCCCGCGATACTCGGCGGCGTCGTCGTGCGCATCGGCGACACGGTGATGGACGGATCGGTGCGGAAGCGGCTCGCGCGGCTCAAGGTACGGATGCTGGCCTAGAGCAGAGCGTCCCGGCTCCGATTGCCTGCGACCGGCGGAGCGGGAGATATTAACGCATGACTGACGAGAAAAAATCCAGGAAGAGGCCGAAGCGGGCCATTCCTTCCGGGAGAGTGGATATCACGATCGTCCAGAAGCCCTGGGGACATGAGACGATCTGGGCCCACACCGACCGCTACGTGGGCAAGGTGCTGCACATCAGGGCGGGACACGCCCTTTCCGTCCAGTACCATGACCGGAAGGACGAGACCGTGCATCTGCTGAGCGGTGAGCTGGTCTATCGCGTGCAGATGGGGACAGAGCTGGAGGACATGCACCTCAGGGCCGGCGAGTCCTTCCGCATCACGCCCGGCACCATTCACCAGATGGAAGCTGTCACCGATTGCGATGTGCTCGAGGTATCCACGCCCGAGCTCGACGACGTCGTGCGGCTTTCCGACAGATACGGCAGAGAGGGAACGAGCGCGCCATGAAGGTGATCATTCCACTCGCGGGAAAGGGCACGCGTCTCCGTCCCCACACGCACGTAACGCCGAAGCCGATGATGCGAGTCGCCGGCAAGCCGGTGATGTCGTATGTACTCGACGAGCTGCGCGAGCTGGGCGGCATCGAAGAGATCATCTACATAACCGGCCATCTCAAGGAGAAAGTCGAGGATTTCGCGCGGAAGAGCCTCGACATTCCGTCGGTCTTCATCGAGCAGAAGGTTCAGGACGGAACTGCTGGCGCGATCGCGCTGGCGAGGGACCGGATCGACCAGCCGGTGTTGATTGTCTTCGTGGACACGATCTTCGACGCGGATCTGTCGGTCGTTAACACAACCGCTGCCGACGGAATAATCTGGACCAAGGAGGTCGAGGACTACCAGCGGTTCGGCGTGGTTGTGACCGACGAGGACGGCAACATGACGAAGATCGTCGAGAAGCCGAAGACGCCGATCTCGAAGCGTGCGAACATCGGCCTCTACTATATAAAGAACTGGAAGCTGCTGTTCGAGGGCATTGACCACGTGCTCGCGTCGCCGACGAACCAGGGTGAGTATTACCTCACCGATGCGTTCCAGTACATGGTAGACAAGGGCGCGAAGATTAAGGTGATTGACGTCGAAGGGTGGTACGACGCGGGCAAGATCGAGACTATGCTCGAGACCAACCGGACGATGCTGCTGAAGGGTCAGGCGCGAAGGCCGGCCAATTGCGGCGACTGCACGATCGTGGAGCCCGTTTACATCGAAGATGGCGTGACGCTCACCGGCTCGACGGTCGGACCGAATGTCTCGATCGGGACGGGAAGCACGATCGAGAATTCCCAGGTGAGCAACTCCATTATCGGCACGGGCGCCCGGATCAAAGGGTCGAAGATCACCCGGTCGCTTGTCGGTGATGAGGCGGTGCTCGATGGCGTGGTGGGCGAAGTCAGCGTTGGCGATCAATCCGAGGTGAGAATATCGCCCCCAGGCTGAGCAAGAACGTCGTCGCGCTCAGTGGGGTCAGCTTCCTCACTGACGTCGCGACGGAGATGATCTATCCGCTGCTGCCCGTATTTCTCAGCACGGTGCTGGGCGCGAACGCGAGCTTCATCGGAGCGATAGAGGGTGCGGCGGAATCAACGGCGGCGCTGCTCAAGCTTGCCAGCGGATGGTGGTCGGACAAGATAAAGAAGCGCAAGTCGCTGGTCGTCTGGGGCTATGGCATCGCGACTGTCGCGCGTCCGTTCACGGCGATGGCGCAGACGGCGACACAGGTGCTCGCGATTCGCCTGACCGACAGGATCGGGAAGGGAATAAGAAGCTCGCCGAGGGACGCGTTGCTGGCCGATTCGGCGGATGCGGACTCGCGCGGGCGGGCGTTCGGCTTTCACGCGGCGATGGACAATGCGGGCGCAGTGCTTGGACCACTCATCGCGTTCGCGCTGCTCCATTACTTCGATCTTTCGTTGCGGAGTGTGTTCTGGCTCGCGGCGATTCCCGGTGCGCTCGCGTTCATCGTTCTCGTGGTGGCCGTGAAGGAAGTCGCGCGCCAGGAGGCACCGGCGCCGGCCGGGTCAGCGCCGCATCTCTCGATATCGGAGAAGCTGGGCAAGCGGTTCTGGGCCTACCTCTTCGTCGTGCTGATCTTCACGCTCGGGAATTCCACCGACGCCTTTCTGCTCTTGCGATCGAATCAGCTCGGAGTCGCCGTGGCGCTGGCACCGATTCTGTGGGCGGTGTTGAATCTGGTGAAGGCGGCGCTCGGTACGTGGGGCGGATCGCTGTCGGATAAACTCGGCAGGAAACCGCTTATCGTTTCGGGATGGCTGCTGTACGCCGCTGTGTATTTCGGATTCGCGCGCGCA
Source organism: Gemmatimonadaceae bacterium (assembly GCA_030647905.1). Taxonomy (NCBI): domain Bacteria; kingdom Pseudomonadati; phylum Gemmatimonadota; class Gemmatimonadia; order Gemmatimonadales; family Gemmatimonadaceae; species Gemmatimonadaceae bacterium. Next base: position 60,892 of record JAUSJA010000017.1, read on the forward strand.
AGCCAGCAGTGGCATGCGTGGGCGCTGATCGCGACTTATGGCGTTTTCTACGCGCTGACCGAGGGGACCGAGAAAGCGCTCGTCGCCGACATTGTCCCGGAGGCGAGACGCGGAGCGGCGTTCGGGTGGTTCAATCTCGCTGTTGGGCTTGGCGCGCTGCCGGCATCGCTGATCTTCGGCGCGATCTGGGACAGAGCGGGCGCGCATAACGCATTTCTGTTCGGCGCTTCGCTGGCACTCGTCGCAGCAGTTGGAATGGCGATTGTTGCCCCTGGCCGCCGTCCGCAGAATCGCGTGGCGACCTGATTCATCAGCAGCACCTGCTTCCCGGCCTGGTGTAGCGTGTGTCCATCCGTTCTCGCATGAACTGATCGCGGGACATGATGGGCTCACGGTCCGGATGGCAGTGCGTCACATGGGCGACGTACCGCTCGTAGTCAGGCGCGCCAAGGATCGCGCGCATTACACGCGCGACCTCGGCGAGCCTGACTGCGAGCTGCGTCATCACGGCGCGTCTGGCTTGAGCGGGACACGCGACGGAAGATTCTCCTCGAAGATCCTGAAGATTCTTCCGTACTCGTCGGTCCACGAAGACGGCCTCACGAACGCGTGATCCTCGACGGGATATACCGCCAGCTCCCAGTCCTTCTTGCCCAGCTCTATCAGACGCTGCGTGAGACGGACGACATCCTGGAACAGCACGTTCGTATCCACCATTCCATGCAGGATCAGCAGCGGATCCTTGAGACCCTCGGCGAAATAGATCGGCGATGACCTGTGAAACGCTACCGTATCGGTCTGAGGGAAGTTGAGGATGTTCGAAGTGTAGCCGTGATTGTAATGGGCCCAGTCCGTCACGCTTCGGATCGCCGCCCCCACGCCGAAGTACTGCGGCTGCGTGAACAGCGCGAACAACGTGATGAATCCGCCGTAGCTCCCGCCGTAGATGCCGATCCGCTCCGGATCTATCTGATATTCCTTCGTCAGATACTTCGACGCATCCACCTGGTCGTGGAGATCGCGCCCGCCCATGTAGCGATAGATCGCGGTGCGCCAGTCACGGCCGTAACCAGCCGATCCGCGGTAATCCACGTCGAGTACGGTATATCCCTTCGACGCGAGGAACTGGTTGAACATGTACTCGCGCGGATACTCTGACCAGAAATGCCCGACGTTGTGCAGATAGCCCGCGCCGTGCACGAAGATCACGGCCGCACCGTTGGACTGGGTACCCATGTCCTTCGGCCTGTAGATGTGCGCCGGGACCATCACACCGTCGCTCGCCGGAATCATCACGATCTCCGGCGTGATCCAGTTGAACGACAGCCACTCGGCGCTCGGTGACACGGTAAGCTGCGACATCGCCGCGCCCGCCTTGTTCGACATCAGGAAGAGATCGGGCGGACGGTTCACATACGAGTGAACGTCGGCAAGCAGCGTTCCATCGGGTGATACGGTCACGCGGTGGCGGCCCGACTTCGTCGTGATCTGCTCGCGCGCGCCTCCGTTTACCGACATCCGGTAGAATTGCTCCTCGAAAGGCGATGGCTCGTTCGTCTGCAGATAGAATGTCCTGCCGTCGGGAGAGAGCTCGACGCTGAGGACTTCCCACTTGCCGCTCGTGAGCTGTCGGCGATCCGATCCATCGGCAGCGACAGTGTAGAGGTGCGCGTACCCGCTGGCTTCCGACACATGATAGAAGCGGCGGCCGCCGTCATACCATCCAGTGCAACCAAAGGCGCATGGCCCGTCGACCCACGCCGTGTCGCGCAGAGTCTCGAGCGTGGTGAGTTTTCCCGTCGGATCCACTGACTGCAGCACACGCACCTTGTTGTCCGAGGTGAACGCGTAGAAAGCGCCATGCCTGCCGTCGTGGCTCCAGCCAAGAGGCACAACGAACCCGTTGGCTGTATCGGTGGGATACGGCTTGAGCCATGTAAGACTGTCGGTGGTCAGGTTCAGAAGGCCGATGCGTCCCTTGTCCTGAACGTCTCCCACGTTGTCCCGACCGCGGATCTGCTCCGCGTAGCCGCTCTCGGTAACGAAGCGGGGAATGTCGTTTCCGCGCGCGCCCTGCGGCGGGACTCGCGTCGTGATGAGCAGGGACCCGGCGTCCGGCGCAGAAGAGAAGGAAGCCAGCTCTTCGCCGCGCTGGGTGTAATACGGCTTGATGCCGCGAGACTCGCGCTCCTTTCGCTCGGCTTTCACTATGCTGTCCGCGCGCACACGGTCGCGGATCGCCTCGAAGAGATCGCGCTGTTGCTGCTCGATGCGCCCGCGCTGTCCGGTCGCCTTTGCCGAATCGGCCGGTTCGGGACCCGCGCGCAAGTCGGTGAGCTGGCGGATCAGCCCACCATTCAGATCAATCGAGTACGCGTTGTTGTCGCGGATGAAATACACTTTCGTGCCGTCGGCCGAGAATTCGGGCTGGCGCTCGCGAGCATTGGTCTGGGTGAGGCGGCGCGTAGTGCCCCGCTGCATGTCGGTGATGTACAGGTCGCCGTTGTGCTCGACGGCCTGGTACCGGCCGTTCGACGATCGGTGGCCGCTCGTCGCGAGGGCGCCAGCCGAGTCAAACTGCGCGGGTGACACGCGCTCGGGCTTCGCTCCCGGAACCGCGCGAACGCGGAACCGCTTCGGCGTCTCGCGCCAGTCGGTGCCCGGCTTGAGCCAGGTGAAGTAGATCCACTTGTTGTCAGCGCTCCATCGAACGTCCTGCGGGACCGTGCCGTACAGCTCCGGGCCGCGCATGATGTTCCTTATGGAGAAATCGAAGGGTGCTGAGGTCTGCTGCGCTCCAAGAGGCGCAGCGATGAGAAGTGCTAACAGAATCTTTTGCATCAAATCAGTCTGGTGTCGGTTGTGGAAGGTAATGTGAACTTACTAACCCGCGGTTGCGTCAACAGCGAAGTCCCGCGTGTGGCTGAAGTTTACTTCCGTGCTTGTGGCGGGTACGCGTCCGGTCAGGATCCGAATCCACACTCTGGCGGACTCCACAAGAATCACCACGACCGCGATCATGAAAAACGCTGCGACAGCGGCATCGAGATGATCGTTGAACATCATTCGCCTCGCCGCTTCGAGCGAAGCGACACCCGGCGGCGTCGCTCCCGCCGCAACGAATCCCTCGAGCATGCGGGCATGAGAGAGAAATCCGAGCTTCGGATTGTCCGAGAAAATCTTGAGCCAGCCGCCGCTCAGCGTCACGACAGCGAGCCACGCCAACGGAAGAATCGTCATCCACGCGTAGCGCGCCTTCCCCATCTTGATGATCACCGTCGTGCCGACGCACAAAGCCACCGCTGCGAGGAGTTGATTCGATATCCCGAACAGCGGCCACAACGAGTTGATCCCACCGAGCGGATCCATCACCCCCTGATAGAGGAAATAGCCCCACATCATCACGAAGAGCGCGCTCGTTCCGACGACCGCGGGATACCATGACACGCGACCGATGGGGGCCCATACATGTGAGAGCAGGTCCTGGAGCATGAACCTTCCCACGCGCGTCCCTGCATCGAGCGTCGTGAGAATGAACAGCGCCTCGAACATGATCGCGAAGTGATACCAGAGCGCCATCGCTCCGCTTCCACCGAGCACCCTCGAGAAGAGATGCGCCATTCCCACCGCGAGACTCGGCGCGCCTCCCGTGCGCGAGAGAAGCGAGGTCTCACCAACCTGGCGCGCGAGGGTCTCGATCTCCGCCGGATTCAGCGTGAATCCCCACGCTCTGATCGCCTCAGCCGCGGTTTGCGCCGTTGTGCCGAGTACTCCGGCGGGGGCGTTGATGGCGAAGTAGATGCCCGGTGTGAGAACGCAGGCCGCGATGAGGGCCATCACGGCGACGAGTGACTCGACCAGCATCGCGCCATATCCGATCATCCGCGCGTCGGTCTCGCGGGCTATGAGCTTGGGTGTGGTCCCCGATGCGACGAGGGCGTGGAAGCCGGAGATCGCCCCGCACGCGATGGTTATGAAGACGAAAGGAAAGACTTTCCCCGCGAAGACCGGTCCCGTTCCATCGGTGAACTGTGTCAGCGCCGGCATCTGCAATGGCGGCAGCACGATGAGGATGCCAACCGCGAGCGCCACGACCACTCCGATCTTCACGAACGCCGATAGATAGTCTCGCGGGGCGAGGAGAAGCCAGACCGGGAGCACCGACGCGGCGAATCCATAGATCATGATCAGGATCGCCAGCGTCGGACCGGTGAGCGTGAACATCGGCGCGACCGCCGGATTCTCGGCGACCCATCTCCCCGCGTAGAGCGCGAAGATCAACAGAAACACGCCGATCGCGCTCGCCTCGAGAACGCGATGCGGGCGGATCCATCGCATGTATCCGCCCATGAGAAGCGCGATCGGAATCGTGAGCGCTATGGTCACCACTCCCCACGGGCTCGACTTGAGCGCGTTCACGATCACGAGCGCCAGCACCGATATCAGCACGATCATGATGCCGAGCACCGCCACGAGAGCAGTGTATCCGGCAACGGTCCCGATCTCGTCCTTGGCCATCTGGCCGAGTGTTTTGCCGTCGCGCCGCATCGAAGAGCAGAGGATGACGAAATCCTGCACCGCTCCGCCGAGCGCGACCCCGACGATGATCCAGAGCGCGCCGGGGAGGAATCCGAACTGCGCGGCGAGCGTCGGCCCGACCAGAGGACCGGGTCCCGCAATGGCGGCGAAGTGGTGACCGAAGACGATCCACTTGTTCGTCGGCGTGTAGTCGCGCCCGTCGTTGAGTCGCACGGCGGGAGTCGCCCGCTCGTCGTTCAGCTCAAAGACACGTGTCGCGATGATCCGGCTGTACACCCGGTACGCGATGTAGTAGGTGCAGATCGCGGCGGTGAGGAGCCATGCTGCGTTGACGGGCTCTCCGCGCTCGAGCGCCAGCCGCGCGAAGCTGGCCATGCCGAGGATGCCGATCAGGACCAGTATCAGCGTCTGAGTTATCCTGCGCATTCCGTAGGGCCCCGGAGGTTGGACGGTGAAATTGCGTATCGGTTATGTTTCCCGCAATCAGACCATGACCTCTCTCAAGCCGACCTCGCTCGCGCGCCTTGCGGCACTGGCCGCCATCGCGATTCTCCACGGATGCGCTTCCGCGCCGGCCGCATCGAATCAGGAGCCAGCCGCTCCGTCGAGCCCGCTCGCGGGCATGATCGGGCGACAACTGATCGTCCTGCCCGCGCAGTATCTCTCGACCCCTGGTCCGGGGGGAACATGGGAGATCGTGCGGGGTGGTCCGGTGCTGCTCCCGATACTCGACGAGGAGATCGCCGACGCGTTCAGGAAGCGTGGTGTAAAGAGCAACTGGACGTTCGCCGGCGACATCACCGCTTCGGCCGATCGCAACGGAGGTCTCGTCGCCGATCCGCGCGAGCTCGCATCGCAGGGGATCAGGAAGATCAAGGCCGGTGACACGCCTCTCCCCGAGCCGCTGGCCTCGCAGATCCGCGGGCTGGTCGCTCTCACGAGCGCGCGGTTCGTCGTGCTGCCGATCGAGGTGCACATGGACACGCGCAATGGCGAGCGAAAGGGCTCGCTGCGCGTGCTGTACGTAGATGCCCGCACTGCGCGCGTCCTCTGGGCCGATGACGTCAACAGCCTGGTGCAGCGCGATCCCAGGGTGGTGAGCGAGAGCGCCACGCCCTATGGATTCAGAATGCTGGCGCGCGAGCTGGCGTCGGGGTTTGCCGACATGGTGGTGGCTCAATAGGTGCGGACGGGAGAGCCGTGACCACGGTATTTCACGTGTCGGACCTGCACTTCGGGCGGCCCGCCGTTCCAGCGCAGATCGACGCGATCGAGCAGATCATTCAGGACGAGAAGTTCGACGTGGTCGCGATCTCGGGCGACCTGTCGCAGCGAGCGCGCGCCGGAGAATTCCAGCGCGCGGCGGTGTTCATCCGCGACGCGCAGAAGGTGAGCAGGACAATCACGGTCCCCGGCAACCACGACGTGAAGTGGTGGAAAGCTCCGCTCGGCGTTGGCTACCGTGACCGGATGTACGAGAACTACATGCAGTTCATCTCCAGCGACCTCGAGCCCGTGCTGCATGTTCCCGGCGCGACGTTCGTGGGGTTGAACACGTCGCATGGGGTGACCGCGCGCACGCTTACGTGGAACGTGCGCGATATCTCGATCATCGGAGATCTTCGGGCCGAGCAGTTCGACGTCGCCGAAGAGGCGTTCAGCGGCAGTGATGTGGCCGACGCGCGCGTGATAGTGATGCATCACAATCCGGTGAAAGGCGAGTTGTCGCAGCGTCACGGCCTCAAGCGGACGAAGAAGATACTCGGCAGGTTCGCGCAGATGGGGGTGGACCTCGTGCTTTGCGGTCATGATCATCAGGAGTTGGTCCACTACATCGAGCATACCAGGAAGGGGACCGTGATCTCGACCGCCGGGACAGTATCGAGCCGGTCGCGCGGCGGACGGCCGTCGTCGGTCAACGTGATCGGGATTGGTGACACCACCATAGAAGTGACGACGCACATCTGGTCGGACGAGAGCAAGACATTCGTGGCGGGCCCCCACCGTTGCTTCGAGCGCTCAAGCGCCTGATCGGCATCGGGACGCGCCAGCTCCAGCTTGCGCTCGAGCTGGAGACCCCGAAGCCTGAGCTCCGTGCACTGCCTTCCCCGCGAGGAAGGCGAAGAGCGTCGGACCGCACGCATCCGGCGGATGAGCAGCTCGTGCGCCAGCTGATGCAGCAGCACGCGGCTCTCAACGCGACCAGGTTCGGCGGAGCGCTGAGCACCGTCCCGATCCGCATCTCGCGGCGGATGAAGAGCCGGCTTGGCCGCTACACATGGCGCGGGCAGTCGGGACGCGATGCGGGGATCGTCATCAGCCGCCGCCACATCCGGCGACACGGGTGGGAAGAGGCGATACACACGCTGCTGCACGAGATGGTGCACCAGTGGCAGGACGAGAGCGGTCTCAAGGTGGACCACGGGCGCGAGTTCCGGAGGAAAGCCCGGGCGGTCGGCATCACTCCTCTGGCGAGACGTGGCGTAGCATAGGCCAGCCGGCCCCGGCTATCTTTCCCGGATGCCCACCAAAGACTTCTTCAACATTGACTTCGCGCTCTCCGAAGAGGAGCGCGCGATTCGCGACAGCGTTCGGCAGTTCGTGGAGGAGAAGGTCATTCCCGTCATCGGCAAGGCGTACGTGGAAGGCCGCTTTCCCAGCGAGATCGTTCCGCAGATGGCCGAGCTCGGCGTGTTCGGTGCGAATCTTCCGGAGGAATATGGTTGCGCGGGACTGAGCAATGTCGCTTACGGCCTGATCAACCAGGAGCTCGAGCGCGGCGATTCGGGTGTGCGATCGTTCGCGTCAGTGCAGGGTTCGCTGGTGATGTATCCCATCTACGAGTTCGGCAGTGAGGAGCAGAAGAGGCGCTATCTGCCGAAGATGGCGGCGGGCGAGATCATCGGCTGCTTCGGGCTGACCGAGCCGGACTATGGCTCGAACCCGTCGGGGATGATCACCCGCGCGCGAGAGCAGGCCGACGGAAGCTGGGTGATTAACGGCGCCAAGATGTGGATCACGAACGGATCTACGGCGCAGGTCGCGATCGTGTGGGCGAAGACCGGCGACTCGAAGGAGGACACGTCGATACGCGGATTCATTGTCCCGACTGATACTCCGGGATTCACCGCGAAGGATCAGAAGGGCAAGCTGTCATTGCGCGCATCCGATACGAGCGAGCTCGTACTGGCGGACGTGCGCGTGCCGGCGGACGCGATTCTCCCGAAGTCAGGCGGCATCAAGAGCCCGCTGATGTGTCTCACACAGGCGCGCTATGGAATTTCGTGGGGCGCCATCGGCGCGGCGATCGCGTGCTACGAAGAGGCGCTGTCGTACGCGGGGAACCGGGTGATGTTTGGCAAGCCGATTGCGGGGTTCCAGCTTCAGCAGGAGCGGCTGGCGAACATGGTGACGGAGATAGTGAAGGCGCAGCTTCTGTCGCTGCATCTCGGCCGCCTCAAGGACGCGGGCACATACACGCCGCAGCAGGTGTCGCTCGCCAAGCGGAACAACGTGAACATCGCGACCGACGTCGCGCGGGAAGCGCGCCGGCTTCTCGGTGCGAATGGCATACTCGCCGAGTACGCATCGATGCGGCATATGGCCAACCTCGAGAGCGTGTATACGTACGAGGGAACGCACGACATTCATACGCTGATCATCGGGCAGGCAGTTACAGGCTTGGCGGCGTTCGAATAGGGCGTCCCCCGGGCGAACTGGCAGGATCTGCGCGTCAGCGCGCCTGTCGCGTCGCGAACGTTCTGCGAAGGTAGATGAGCGACGGAATGAGCAGCACGGCGCCGGCAGCCAGCGCCCAGGCCACAATCACGAGCGTGATTCGCGGCGCGACGGTGTTCCGGATGGTCAGGCTCGGCGGCACCACATATGGAAACTGCGCAAGTGCCCACCCCCACAGGATGAGCGACACCTGCGCCGCAGCGGCCAGCCGGGCCACGGCGTAGCGCCGCCGCCACAATGCTCCGATGGCTGTGAGCGCCGCCACGCCCGTGGCGATCTGGAAGGGCAGGGCCCACGCCGAGCCCACGAGCCCGGCCCGCATCATTGGCGCTTCGCGGTGCGCGAAGGCGAGTGCGCCGAACGCGGCCACGAACACCGCCGCCGCCGCTGCGAGCGCGCGCCGCCGGAAGTCTTCGCGCAGCGCGTCGTCGCGCGTCTCGTAGGCGAGATAGACGGCGGCCAGCATCGCGAACAGCGCCAGCGCCAGCACGCCCACGGCAATCGGGAACGGCGACAACCAGGGCGCCACGTACACGTTCCGGAATGGCACCGCGCCAATCTGTGTCTGCGCGACGCCCACCGCGCCGGTGGATACGGCGCCGATCACGACGCCGAGCAGCAGCGGGGTGAGCGTGCTCGCCACGGCGAAGATGCGCCCCCAATTGCGGCGTTGCTCCGGCGTGCGGCTGCCGTAGCTGCGGAACACGAACGCCGAACCGCGCAGAACGATCCCCACCAGCATCAACGCCAGCGGGAGGTGCAGCACGGTGCCGAGCGTGGCGAACGCCGCCGGGAACGCCGTGAAGGTGAGCACGACGACGAGCACGAGCCACACGTGATTGGCTTCCCAGATGGGACCGATGGCGTGGGCGATGAAGTCGCGCTGCCGGTCGCGTCGCGGCCCCGTGACGAGCAGGTCCCACACGCCGCCGCCGAAATCGGCGCCCCCGGTGAGGACATATACGTTGAGCGCCACGACGATGATCCCAGCGAAAAACTCTGGTAGACCAAAGGCCGCGAACATGCCGGTCACGCGCCCGCCTCGAGCGGCTCGCGCGCATCGCCGCCCGCCGGCTCGCCGGCCGTGTCGCGCACCATGGCGGCGATCAACGCGACCACCACCGTGCCCAGCACGAGGTAGAGGAGCGTGAACACTGTGAGGGGCACGATGAGCCCGGGCATCGGCGTCACTGCGTCGGAGGTGCGAAGCAGTCCTTGCACCACCCACGGTTGGCGTCCGATTTCCGTGACCATCCACCCCACTTCGGTGGCGATGAACCCGAACGGCGCGACGACCACGAGCGCGCGCAACAGCCACGGCTGCTCGGCGATCTCGCGCTTGCGCCACCCCACCCACGCCGCCCACAACGCCACCAGCGCCATCGCCGTCCCGAGCGCAACCATGATCTGGAAGCTCACGTGCACCGGCGCCAGCGGCGGCCAGTCGGAGCGGGGGAACGCGGTGAGGCCCTTCACCTCGGCGTCCCACTCGTGGTACGCGAGCAGCGATAGTCCCCGCGGAATCTCAAGCGCAAAGCGCGTGGTCGCTCCCTGCGCGTCGGGCCAGCCGCCGATGCGAAGCGGCGCACCGCGCTCGGTGGCGAACTGCCCCTCGAGGGCGGCCAGCTTCACGGGCTGGGTTTCGGCGACGAGACGGGCGCTAATGTCGCCGGAGAGCGGCTGCAACAGGGCGGCCGGCGCGCCCACCCAGAGCGCCACGATGAGCGCCCTGCGGTGAAAGCCGCGCGCCGCGCCGCGCCGCAGCATCCACGCGTGCACCCCCGCCACGGCGAGGCCCGTGGACGCGTAGGCGGCGAGCACCATGTGCAGCGCCTGCGGGAACGCGGCCGGGCTCAGCATGCCGGCCACCGGATCCACCGCCACGATCGTTCCCCCGGCCATCGTCACGCCGGTGGGGGTGTTCATCCACGCGTTGACCATGAGCACGAACACGGCCGACGCGGCGCCACTCACCGCCACGACGATCCCGGCCAGCAAGTGGGCGCGCCGCGAGAGCCGGTCCCACCCGTAGAGATAGACGCCGAGGAAGATCGCCTCGGTGAAGAAGGCAAACCCTTCGAGCGAGAACGGGACGCCGACGATCGGGCCGGCGAACTTCATGAACCCCGGCCAGAGGAGTCCGAGCTCGAACGAGAGCACCGTGCCCGAGACGGCGCCCACGGCGAACAGAATCGCCACCCCCTTCGCCCACCGCCGCGCCAGCTCCAGGTATTCGCGCTCTCCGGTGCGGAGCCACCGCCATTCGGCCAGCACCATCATCAGGGGCATGGCGACTCCGATCTCGGCGAACACGATGTGGAAGCCGAGGGACATCGCCATCTGCGAGCGGGCCGCGAGCAGATCGGTCATGCTAAACGTTCACCTGTTGGCGGGTGCGGGACAACCTGGGGCGTGGCATCATCCACCACGCCGAAGATCTCGACGGCAGCTGGTGCAACAGGCGCTTCGCGCCGCATTTTGTTGGACCCGCTCGCAGCAGAGCTATTGCGTTATACATCGACGGAGTGAGCATGACCCGTAAGCTCGTGCCCAGTACAAGTCCTTATGCGCCAATTATTGGATTCTCGCGAGCCGTGCGCGTTGGAAACCATATCTCAATTGGTGGCACGGCCCCGATAGATGCGAACGGTAAGACGGTAGGCGTCGGCGATCCCGCGACACAGTTAGCGACGCGCTTCAAGGGTCTCCCAGACGTCCGCTATAGCGACGACCGCCATTGGATCAGTGGAAATATGGTTGTTTCGGAGTGGCTGCTGACGGGCACAAGGCCCGATGGAGTCCGGGTCAAAGTTCGTGGATGCGACCACTACGAGTTTCGAGACGGGAAGGTGGTTCGGAAGGACGCGTACTGGAAGATAGTTGAGAAGCCATGATGAGGTGAACGTTCTCGTTCACAATACCCAATCGCGGAGTACTCGCAGATGCGCATGATCCTCCGATCACTGACTGCTGTCGCCATCCTCGCCGGCCGCAACTAACTCGAGCGCAAACGGAGAAATGAATGAACAGAACGACGGCGCAATTCACGCGCCTGGCAATCCTGTTGCTTGCGACCGCGGTCGCCTGCAAATCCGCTGACAAGACATCCAACGCGTCGACCGATCAGGCAAGGGCTGACAGCGCGCACAAGGCGGCGGGAGTAACGACCGGCAGCGCTCAGCCTCAGCCCGAACTCAGCGCGGAAGCAAAGGTTGCGCTCGACAGCGGAAACGTGCTCTACCGCAGCGGGAGCGACCTCGATCGCAAGAAAGCGAGTGCCGACGCGAAAAGGGCGTACGCGGCCGCGCTCACGCAGTACCGGCTGGCCGCAGAAAGATCGCCGAAGCACGCCGCACCCTTCTTCGGCATTTACATGACCGCGCGCGCCCTCGGCAACATTGTGTTAGCCGATAGCGCGCTCGCGGGCATTCGCGAGCGCGGCGGGGAACTTCCGCCGGGCGCGATGCACTCCGGAGAACCAGCGCCGGCGCCGGCCGCCGCCAACGCCCCAGCGAAGGCCCCCTCGAAAGGCCTGTAAGGCTCGACTGCGGGCGTTGCCCGTGATGCGGTTCCTACCGCATCACGGGGAGGACCAGGTGGGACGCGCGATCCGCCGAGTGGAATACGCGCTGCGTCGTGCGATGAAAATCCGCGTCCTTCGCCTGGAAGATGTTCATGAATCTGCCTGGGTTCCGGTCGATCATCGGGAACCAGGTGCTCTGCACTTGTACCATGATGCGGTGACCTGCGCGGAACGTGTGGAACGCATCGTTCAGCGTGAACCTGACCGGCGTCGCGGCGCGTGGAACGAACGGCTTGAGGGCGGACATGCTCTCACGGAACTTCCCGCGCAGCACGTCGCCGCGCACCAGCATTTCGTAGCCCCCCAACGGCCGCGCCCAGCTCTCCGGGCCCGACGATACGCGCGTGCCCGATGACTTGAGGGTGTCCGGGAAAACATCGATCAGTTTGACGATCCAGTCGCTATCGGTGCCCGACGTGGATACCACGAAGTCCGCAACGATCGGCCCCGCGATGGTCATATCGCGAGTGAGGGGTGTGGTCTCGTACACCAGCACGTCGGGGCGCTCGGACGCAAAGCGCTGGTCTTCGTCCATAAACGCGGGGTTGTACCAGTGGATCGTCTCGGCTGTGTACGGAACCGGCTTCGCGGGATCGCTGACGTACTCGTCGAAGCTTGCGCCGGCAGGGGGCGCGGTGAACGCGAGCCGGCCGCCGGCTTGCAGATAGAGATTCGTGGTGGTCGTATTGGCTGGAGGCCACTTGTCGAGGAAGCGCCACCGATTGGTGCCCGTTTCGAACATCGCGGCTTCATAGGCACGGGGAGCGGGTCCGTTCCTGAGATAGTGATTGAAGAACGGCACTTCGAGGCTGTCGGTGAAGAAGTCATCGGTCTTCGATCCCCAGTCCATCACGCCGAGCGTGTCGCCGCTGCCGCGGTTCCACTGGCCGTGCGACCACGGCCCCATCACCAGCCGGTTGACGAGTCCGGGATTCTGCTTTTCAGCCGCGGCGTACGCGTTGAGCGCGCCCCACTGGTTCTCGGTGTCGAACCAGCCGCCGACCCAGAGCATCGCGGCCTTCAGGTTTTTCAGGTGCGGTCTCGCGCTTCGCGCGGCCCAGAACGAATCCCACTGCGGATGGCTCGACAGTGAATCCCAGAAGGCGACGCGATTGTGGAAGTAGCGCGGATTGACGTTCGAGAGCGCGCCGAGTTTCAGGAAGAACGCGTAACCGTCAGGCGTGCCGTGGTCGAAGCGCTGGTCCGGCGTGCTTTTGGGACTGGGGCGGGGCAAGCCGAATGCGCCGTAGAAGTCGAACGCGTGCGGGAGAAGCAGCGCGCCGTTGTGAAAGAAGTCGTCGCCGCTCATCCACTCGGTCACCGGCGCCTGCGGAGAAACCGCCTTGATCGCGGGGTGCGCTGAGATCGCGGCCATCGAGGAGTAGAACCCCGGGTACGACGTGCCGCGCACGCCGATGTTGCCGTTGTTGAAGGGCACATTGTGGATCAACCACTCGGCGGTGTCGTATGTGTCGGTGGACTCATCGATGTCGCGATTCGACTTGGGCGCGACGATGACGGGACGCACGTCGGCGAATTCGCCTTCGGACATGTAACGTCCGCGCACGTCCTGCCGGACGATGATGTACCCCTGGTGCATGTAGGCACGGACCTGATTGTCGACCGCCTGGGGGACGCTGTCGCGCCCGTACGGCGCCACGCTGTACGGCGTGCGCGTCAGGACGATGGGATGGCGCGTGGACGTGTCACGGGGCGTGAAGATGGATGTGAACAGCCGCACGCCATCGCGCATTGGGATGAGGACTTCGCTCTTGGTGAATGTGGCGCGGATGAAATCGGCGTCCTGAGCGCGCGCCGTGAACGGCAGCGCGAGCACGGCGAAGCCGAGGATGATGCGTTTCACAGGGGCTCCGGAAGTTGCGGGGTTGGCGGAATGTATGGTGCGCACTGCATCGCGAGGGAATATCAATCGCGGCGAGTGTGAGCTCAGCCAATGCGGCACCGAGGAGGGAGTGCGTGATGGTTTCCACGGTGGTAATGTTAATGTCTCGCGCAGCCTCCTGGCCGCATCCGGCACCAACACCTTCTGACTTGCTCCACCTCATGTCGACTCGTTATCACCCTCTCCCTCCGACGCTACGGGCCTCGCTACTCGCGGCAGCGCTCCTCATCACGCCGTCGCTTGTCACGGCTCAGGCCACTCGTCCGAGCGGCCCGATCCAGGAAGCATCGCGGCTCGACTCCCAGGGTGCGACGAAGGAAGCGCGCGTCATCTTCCAGAGCGTCATCGACACCGCGACCGTTCCCGCCACGAAGGCCGCGGCGCAGCGTGCCATGGCGATGTCGTACGCCTTCGACGGCGACTGCGCGAACACGGTGAAGTACGAACAGATGGTCATTGGCTACTGGCGGACGCGGGAAGAGGCCGAGCCGCAGAACGCCTTCTACCAGCAGGGCGAGATGGCGAACGAAGGAGCGCGCGTCTGCATCGACGTCGGCGAGCTTGACGTGGCCGAGAAGCTCTACCGCATGGGCAGCGAGCTGGGTCTCAGGGAGCCCGAACCGAAGACACATCCGAAGAGCCTGTGGGACTACCGTCTCGCGCACGCGCTCGCGCGTCTCGCGGCGCGCCGGGACAACGCCGCCGAGGCGAGCCGCCAGGTCGCGGAGGCGCGGAAGATTCTCGACGGCGACCCGAAGATGGCCGGCGCGCAGGAGCGCTTCTATCCGTATCTCGTCGGTTACGTCGCCCTCTACACCAACGACCTGAAGGGCGCCGAATCGGAGCTGACGAAAGCGCTCGGCATCCAAGGCAACCAGAACGATCCGTTCATGCACGTTCTGCTCGCCATGACGTACGAGAAGATGGGGCAGGCCGACAAGGCGAAGGCCCTCTACCAGAAGGCATACGACATTGCCACGGGGCACAATCCCCCGTCGGCATTCGCTCGGCCGTTCGCGAGGAAGAAGCTGGGGATATAGGGAGCCCACTGGGAGATCCGTCAGTGAATTCGGGACAATCTTCTGCACCGGAGGATCGCGCATGAAAACCATTTCCTTCTCGCTCAACGGAGTCCAGCGCAACCTGACCGTCGACGACACTCGCATGCTGCTCTGGGTGTTGCGCGACGACCTCGGCCTCACCGGTACGAAGTTCGGCTGCGGCGAATCGGTCTGCGGCGCGTGCACAGTGCTGATCAACAATGAAGCGATCCGCGCTTGCACTACGCCGATGAGTGCTGTTGACGGCACGCGCGTCGTCACGATCGAAGGGCTGGCGCACGATGAGCGCTTGCACCCCGTGCAAGAAGCGTTCGTGAAGCACGTTGGCTTCCAGTGCGGCTACTGCACAAGCGGGATGATCATGGGCGCGCACGCATTGCTCCTCAGGAACGCCAAGCCTACTCGCGCGCAGATCGTCAAGGAGATGGAACCGCACCTGTGCCGGTGCGGCGCACACGTTCGCATCGTGCAAGCCATTGAGAGTGCATCGGCCGCGATGGCGGGAGGTGCGCGATGAACCGCGAGAACGACGTGCCCGAAGTCCCCGAAGGCTGGGGATTCGTTCAGACGATGGACCGGCGTGAGTTCCTGAAGCTCACGAGCTACGGCCTGCTCGTGATGTGCGCGATTGACCCGCTCCTCGGCATGGCGGGTCCGATACCAGCGGAGGCTGCTCCGCAAGCGGCCCCCGACATCAACGCCTTCCTGCACATCGGAGCGGACGGCCGTGTCACGTGCCTCGTCGGAAAGGTCGAGCTGGGACAAGGCATAATGACAGCGCTCCCGCAGCTCGCGGCCGAAGAGTTGAGCGTGCCCTTGTCGTCGGTGGACATCGTGATGGGAGACACCGACATCTGCCCGACGGACGGGGGCACGTACGGGTCGCTCAGTGTTCGCATGTTCGGGCCAATACTGCGCGCTGCCGCAGCCGAGGCGCGGGCGGTGCTGGTGCAGATGGCGGCCGAACGACTGCAACTTCCGGTTGCCGACCTCGACGTGCGCGACGGCATCGTAGTGTCGAAGACCGACCGCGCGAAACACGTCAGCTATGGTGAGCTGACCGCGGGCAAGCGCATCGAGCGGCGCCTGGAAGGCCAGGCGGTGCTGAAAAAGGTTGGTGCGTTCACGATCATGGGCACATCAGCGCCGCGCCGCGACGCGCTGGAGAAGGTTACCGGCAAGGCGAAGTACGCCGGCGACATCGCGCCGAGCGGGGCGCTGCACGCGCGCATCCTGCGACCACCGTCGCACGGCGCGACATTCGTGCGCGCCGACACGTCAGCCGCAGAGGCGGCGCCTGGGGTGCGCGTCGTGCGCGACGGCGATTTGATTGCGGTCCTGCACGCGCATCGCGACGAGGCAACGCTGGCTCTCGCGTTGGTCAAAGCCACGTATTCGCCTTCGCCGTCCACTCTCACCCACGAAACGATCTTCGAGCATCTGCAGAAGGTGGCGCCTGAAGGGCGGGAAACAAGCTCGCGAGGGAGCCTCGCCGACGGAGAGAAATCGGCGTCGCAAGTTGTCGAACAGACGTACCTCAAAGGCTACGTAGCGCACGCACCGATGGAGACGCACTCGGCCGTGGCGGCGGTGGAGAACGGCAAGGTCACGGTATGGGCCGGCACGCAAACGCCATTCCCGCTCAAGACGCAAATCGCGCGCGCTCTCAATCTCGCGCCCGAAAAGGTGCGCGTCATCACGCCGTACGTTGGTGGCGGATTCGGCGGCAAGAGCGCGAGCATGCAGGGTGTCGAAGCCGCGCGTCTCGCGATGGCAACGGGAAAACCGGTACGCGTGGTGTGGGGACGCGAGGAAGAGTTCTTCTTCGACACGTTCGACCCTGCCGCGGTCTTCAAGATCCGCGCGGGGCTCGACACCGCGAAGAAAATCGTGTTCTGGGACAATGTGGTGATCGGCGCCGGGGAGCGCGGCTCGGCGCTGTTCTACGACGTCCCGAACCACCGCACTGTGGTCCGCAGCGGCTGGAACAGCAACACCGGCGGCATGCACCCGTTCGGCATCGGGCCGTGGCGGGCGCCGGGCGCCAATGCCAACGTCTTCGCGCGCGAGTCGCACATCGACGTGATGGCGGCGAAGGCCGGATTGGATCCTGTCGAATTCCGAATGCGGAACCTCACCGATGCGCGCATGCGCCGCGTGCTGGAAGCGGCCGCAAAACGATTCGGCTGGTCGCCGAAGCCGGCGCCGAGTGGGCGCGGCTTTGGCGTGGCGTGCGGCAACGACGCAGGCACATACGTGGCGACAATGGCCGAAGTGAAAGTGGACAGGGGCACCGGCAAGGTGCAGGTCGTGCGCGTCGTGTGCGCACAGGACATGGGTATCGTCGTGAATCCCGAGGGCGCCGCGCAACAGATGGAAGGTTGCATCACCATGGGGCTCGGCTACACCCTGGCCGAGGAGGTGCGATTCAAGGACGGCGTCGTGCTCGACACGAATTTCGATACGTATGAGATCCCGCGGTTCTCGGTGGTGCCGCGTATCGAGACGGTGATTCTGGATTCGCCGGACCTCGCGCCTCAGGGAGGGGGCGAGCCCGCGATCATCACGACGGGCGCGGTGGTGGCGAACGCGGTGTTCGATGCGGTCGGCGCGCGCGTGGTGCAGTTGCCGATGACGCCGGCGCGCGTGAAGGGCGCGATGAAGGGATAACAAAAAGCGGCCGGCGGGCTGTCACATCCTGGCTAAGCATGAGGCGCGCGCGCTTTTACGTATCTGACGATGGCGGCCAGCTGTCCATCACCATCGAGACCCGCTTCGGCCATGACGCACGCGCCCGGTCCACTCCCCGGGTAACGACCGTGTGAGAACGGATGCAGCGTCACCGATCTGCCGAGGTCGGAACGAATCCACCGATACATCGTGGGAAGGGTGAACCCGGTCAGTCCCATCGCGTGCATTGCGACGCTTTCCGGATAAATCTCGTCTCGCTCCTCCGGTGACAGCAGGTCGAAGAGCTCAGCGCTTGCCACGTAATAGACGTCCAGATCTATTCCCTTCGTTGCGAGAAGCGGCAGCGTCTGCTCCACGAACGCATATGCGACTCCCGATTCCTGGAGCACAACCGCTCCTTCGCTGCGACCGTTCGCGCTTCGCAGCTTGTACACTCCGCTGGCCGAATCCGACGCGGGGGCGAGGCCGAGCGCCTTCCTGTCGGGCACTGTTTCCGACGGCCGGCTGACGAAGGGGGCGATGATCGCGGGCGAGCTGCGCAGAGCGGCCGCCATGAGAGGCCATATCTCCTGCGAATCCCACGGTGTGAGGGTGATCATCGCTCCCCTAGGGAAATTCTCCTGGAGAAGCTGTAGCGGCTGGGGATCCGCGTGGGTGGGTCCGTCCTCGCCGGTCTTCAGGCCGGCGTGACCACACACGAGAATGAATGGACGATACGGACCGGGATCGAGTGTCTGCCGCGCCTGATTCCCTATCGCGTGCAGACGGGCGGCGATGTGCCCGAGCGGCGCGATGAACGCAGCGTACGACGAGCCGACTCCGATGTGATGCCCGAACGCGGAGATGCCGGAGAGAACGCCGCTCATTGCGTCCTCACAGATTCCGCCGATTGACAGAGTGCGCGAGTCAGGATTCGAGCGCGTGTTGAAGTAACCTGGAGCGAATCCCACTGCCGCCTCGTTGAGGCTCGTCGATCCAAGAAGGTCGGCGGCCGAAATGAAAAGGGCGCCGCCGCTTTCCCTGTTGAGATATCCGAGCACCTTTCCGAGCTGCCCGCGCAATGTCGTGGATGCGGCGGGAGAAAGCTCGAGCGACGGTGGCGTCGCTGTGGACTGCGCGAGCGAGAAGACCCGCTCCACGTCAGGCGACTTTTTCGAGAGGCAACGATTGCGCTTGTATAGGCGCTCGCGGGCCGCCGTCACCCGCTCGACTATCCGCGCGACGAGCTGACGGTTCGATGTCAGGACCATCCCGACGGCGGAGAGCGCTTCCCAGAAACATCTCTCTACAACCTCCGAGCTGCTGCCGCCCCCGCAGCGCGGATTTGCGGGGTCGCATAGCGGGAGGCCCACCGGACTCTCCGCGACGAGCGGCGCCATCACCTGGTAGAAACCCGCCGCGCACAGCTTGTGGCCGGCGCCATGTGATGCGCGACCTTCGATTCCGTAGCGCCATCCTTTGGTAGTTCGGTAGACGATGGCGGTCGGCTGCCCGTTCCCGAGACTGAGCGCGCGCCGCTGCGCGGCCACGATCTGCTGGAAGCTCGTTCCGTCGGGAACGTAGATGACGTTCCAGTCATTGAGATAGAACAGCTCGCATGGCGTCCATTGCACATAGTCGCCCGGGATCACGCCTTCGCGAGTGACGTGCTCCGAGTCTATTGACGCCTGATTCCAGTCGAGATGGACGATGACGTTGCCGAGCGAAGCGGTTCCCGCCGCCGCGAGGGCTTCAGCGACGCGGCCGGGAGTCAGCCCGCCTTCTCCTTCGACGATGTGCACGCGAGGCGTATCATCCGGATAGCAGTCGGCGGCAGCAAATGCGAGGCCGATGGACGACGCGAGCCCCACTCCCGACGCTCCCGTCGCAAGTCGCACGAACGGAGTCGCCGGAGTCGGGTGCCCGTCGAGCGCCTTCGATTTGAGAGAGCTCGCGAGCGGCGCGGGCCCCGCGGGATTTCTCCGGAAGCCGAGCAGATCCTCCAGGCGAAGCTGCAGGCTGATGTCGGCGGGAAGCAACGATGGCGCGCCGATCCGGACTATCTCGTTCCGGAGCGCCCACATCGAGTAGAGACCGAGCGCCTTGTGGCCCGCGGCATACGATATGATGTCGGCCTTTTCGCTGAGTGGATCGGAAAAGTCGTAATCCATCGCGTCGAAGAGCAGCGCGGACACGAATCGGCCCGACGAAATCGATCCACCCGGATGCCCGGACATCGGGACGTAGTTGTACATCATCGCGCAGAGCGATCGGTAGATCATGTCGAGCGTCTCGAACGCCTCGACCTCCTGGGCGCTGAGCGGCAACGGCGTGTCTTCGCCGATCTCGATCCATTGTCCGCGATGCGCTCCGAACGGAGAAGCAGGCGAGGTAACCCCGTCGAGTGTCTGTTCCAGTGCGATCGTCACTGCGGCTCCTGATTGTACCCGTTACCCGTTACCCGTTACCCGTAACTAGTAAAGATGTCGTCCTTCCTTCACGAATGCCCGGAAGCCATCGGCGTCACGGCTCGCCCGCTCCAGGCGCTGCATTCCCAGCTCGAGCTGCTCGAGCGAAGTCGCGATCGAAAGCCGCAGATAGTGCTTGCCCTCGCTGCCGATTCGTCCGAACGATTTGCGGTCCAGCGTAGCCACGTGATATCTGAACAGAAGGAAGAGCTGAAAGAGCGTCGAAGGTGTGGTGAAGTCGCGCACCGGTGCAGGGAGCGATGCATGCGCCTCGATTGCACCGAGGCTCTGGCAGACGCCGGCGATGTTCGGGAAAACGTAGAACGCGCCTTTCGGCTTCTGGCAGCGTAGGCCGTCAATTGAATTCAGCGCATCCACGACGAAGTCGCGCCGCTTCGAGAATGCATCCACCATCGTGGTGATGGCGATGTCGCTCTCCGGTGATTCGAGAGCGACCTTGGCGCCCATCTGGTTGTATCCGGGAACGCAGGAAAAGTAGTTGATGTTCAGATTCTTGAATACCGCCGCCTCCTCCGCCGTCGGGAACACTGCCCAGCCGATCCGCCCGCCCGTCCAGGAGTACGACTTGGAGACTCCCGACACGAGCACTGTCCGCTCTTGCATTCCCGGGACCGATGCGATCGAAGCGTGCTTCTCTCCGTCGAAAACGATTCTCTCGTACACCTCGTCCGAGTACACGCGCACCTCGGGTGCGGACCCGGCGAGAATTACCTGAGCGATCTCGGCGAGCTGATCGGGCGTCGCGACTCCACCGGTGGGATTTGAGGGGAAGTTGATGTAGATGAGCTTCGTGCGGTCGGTCATGAGACGCCTGAGATCACTGCCGCGGAAGCTGAAACCCGAGCTCTCTTCCAGATGGAGCGGAACCGCGGATGCTCCAATGTATCGAACGAAGGATTCGTAAATGGGGAACCCCGGGCTCGGGTAGATGATCTCGTCGCCGAGGTTGCAGTAGGTCTGCTGTGTGAATCCGATGGCCGGCTTTGCGCCGGGAAAGACGACGACACGGTCCGGCGTGATGTGAATCCCCCGGGCTTCGCCCATCGTGTGTGCGACGGCCTCGCGAAGCGGAAGAATTCCCTGCGGATCGTTGTAGTGCGTGAGGTCGTTGTCTATCTGCCGCTTGACCTCTTCGGCGATGTGGCGGGGCAGAGGGAAGTCGGGCTCTCCGAGGTTGCATCGCACCACTTGATGGCCGGCGTCCTCGACCTCCTTTATGTATGGACCGACCTTGAACGCATTCTCGGTGTCGATCATCGCGACGCGATCCGCGAAGAGCGGTCGCGTTTGTCGTGACGGTGCGGCAGCGGTGGCCATCGGTCTCTCCCTGGCAAGACGAAAGCGGGCACTCACGCCCCCGAGCGGCGCGTGCCCGTCGTTCATTCGAGTCTATTGGGTATTCTGCCTTGTCGGTTCCGTTGACGCTATAGGGCGAAGCGAGGAAGTGGAGTGAGGGATGCCCTGACACGAAGAACCCTCCAGGCGGACGGTGCCGGGCGCAGATGTGAAAGACGCCTTGACCGCGCTCACTGGCAACCGTAAAGTGGCGCGCACATGACTCTGCCCACCGGCGCGACTATCGAGATCGAGGGACTCAAGCGCGCTGAGCCGAGTGCTGCGCGCGGCCGCCTCGGAATGTTGCTGGCGCTGCTGGCTTTCGTCTCACTCCTTTTCGCGCCGCTCGGAGGTTTGAGCGCGGAGGCGCACCGCCTCGCGGCGATCATGGCGGCAGTCGTCATCCTCTGGGTGACGGAGGCGCTGCCCATGCCGGTGACGGCGCTCATCGGCGCCGTCGCCTGCGTCGTGCTGCGTGTGGCTTCGGCGCGCGACGTCTTTTCTCCGTTCGCCGACCCGCTGATGTTCCTCTTCATCGGGTCGTTCATGATTGCGCGCGCGATAATGCTCCACGGTCTCGACCGCCGGGTTGCGTATGCAGTGCTCTCGCTCCGCGTGGTGGGCTCGAGTCCAACGCGAATCCTCTTCGCCTTCGGCGCGGTCACCGCCGCGATCTCGGCGTGGATATCGAATACCGCTACGACCGCGATGATGTACGCCATCGGCATGGCCATCCTCGCATTCATGGCCGACTCGGCCAAGCGCGACGGACGAACGCTCGACCCCAACTATGCGACCGCCCTCATGCTGATGACGTCTTTCGCGGCATCGGTGGGGGGACTCGCGACTCCCATTGGAACGCCGCCCAACATCATAGGTCTGGGATTCATTCGGGAGCTTACGGGAACCGAATTCCCGTTCTTCAGGTGGATGATGATCGGCGTTCCCGCGGTCGTCCTCATGCTCATCGCGGTCTTCTTCGTCTTTCGCGGGGCGGGAAAAGGCGTGCACACAGGAATGGCGGAAAGCGCGGGCATGCTCGAGCGTGAGCACGAGCTGCGCGGGAACTGGTCGACAGGTGAAAAATCCACGGTGGTCGCGTTCTCCGTGACCGTCTTTCTCTGGGTTCTACCGGGTGTGCTCGCGCTCGCTTACGGTGACGCCAGCCCGCAGTACAAGGCGCTCACCGCGCGGATTCCCGAGGGAGTCGCGGCGCTTATCGGCGCGTGTCTGCTCTTCGTGCTGCCCGGCAATCAGCAGGGCAGGGCGATCACGTGGCGGGAAGCGGCGAAGATCGACTGGGGAATCGTTCTCCTCTACGGCGGCGGATTCGCTCTCGGCGTCCTCTCCTTCAAGACCGGCCTGGCCGAAGCGATGGGAAGGGGAGTGCTGGGTTATCTCCCCGCGAGCGGTGGGACGGGACTGCTCATCGCGTCAACGATCATGGCCGTGATTCTCTCTGAAGTCACATCGAACACCGCCTCCGCGAACATGATCGTGCCGGTCGTGATCTCGATAGCGCGTGCGGCGGGAGTGGATCCCGTGGAGCCGGCTCTGGGAGCCACATTTGGCGCCAGCCTGGGATTCATGCTCCCCGTTTCGACACCGTGCAACGCGATCGTCTACGGATCGGGATACATCCCGCTCAAGCGGATGATGCGATACGGGGTTGTCGTTGACATCGTGGGAGTGGTCGTCATCGTCACGCTGGTGAAAGTCCTGCTGCCGCTCTTGCGTTGATCCGGTATCAACCGGTGCCGCTAGCGGATCGGAGAGCTTGTGACGTCGACGCGGCTCTTTCCAAGCTTGTCGATGTCGCGCATCCACACCTCGAGCCCTCCTGACGCCAGCGTTCGCGAATATCCCGCCACCAGTTGCTGCTGATATCGGTCGAGATCGAAACGAAACGGGTCAGATGGGTCGAGGTCTGTGATAAACATGTCGGCGTCGAGCATCATCAGCTTGCCAAACTTGAGCGTTCCGCCCTTGTAATACATGTAGTTGCGCGCTGAAGAATCGGGAACCGGAATGAGCGGAGGTGTCGTCGGTGACCCGAATGTCATCACGACCTGGTCGCCTTCGGTACGCACACCGGTCACGCGTCCCTCGATCTCCGGAGGCGGGAGAATGACATTCGGCGAAAGGAAGATGTCGTTGCCGCTGACCGACGCGCCCTTCGCCTTTCTCAGGTCGATCACCTTGTCGAGAGGAAGGCCGAGTCCGCGCATCAGTCCATCCACGTGCAGGCCGAGTATCTCGGTGCGCGTCGGATGTATGCGAATGCGTCCGTCAGGTGTAGCCGAGAGAGTCGCGCGGATCTCGAAAGGCATGCTTGCGACCTTGTGAAGCGTGCCCTTCTGCACGATCTGGCTGCCCGATATCGAGACACGAAGATTGCGCAGTGGCGCGCCCGCGTAATTGAAGACGTACTTGTTAAGCAAGAGACTCAAGTCGGGGCCTGTGAGACCCACCTCCGCGGCATCCACGGCGATCACGAATGACCGCTTGTCGTCGAACATCACCGGTCCGCCGATCCTGCTGCGCATCGTTCCGCTCAGGCGACGAATTCGAAGAGGGATCTGCGGGTCGACGTAGAAGTCCACGTTCCGCATCTGGACGTGCGTCGGGACGTCCTCGGCCGAGTTGGCGACTGGCGTACGGAGGGGGGCTTTCGGCGAGGCATCCGGCGTAGTTGCCCACCCGGCCAGAGCCAGCGCTGCGATCGGAGCTGCGAGAATCGATGATGATCTGCCGAGCGATCTTGTATGCACGTGTTCCCCAGCCGTGTAAGTGATGGAGGTATTGCACCGGCCATGCCAACCCCGGCGTGCCGTGACTCAGGCGGACCGCCTGTGATTCTGGTTCGTCGATGTACTTAAGTCTCCACGCAACATTCCGCAGGTTACGCAGCGGGATGTTCGCCGCATAATTCCCGATCGCACTCGGTGTGGCCGATGAGATCCAACTCACCTTTGTCTATGCTGACCGGGCAGAGGCTGGCGATGTCGTGAGGCGAATCATTTCGGCCTGAGTGAGTAGTCGTCGTGAGCGCCAAGCGTACCACAAAGTCTTCCCGACGTAGCCCGGGTCGGAGTATTACTCCGAGTTTGGGCCGCGCGAATCTTTCCCATCTACGGCGCGTTACCGAGGCCGAAATCGTTAATACTTCGCCGGAAGAGCTTCGGGGGTTGCCCAAAGACTTTTGGGAAGAGGCGATCCCGGTGCTGCCCGCGGCAAAAGTACCTATCTCTCTCCGGGTGGATGCTGATGTGCTTGAATACTTTCGAGAGTCTGGGCCTCGGTACCAGTCGCGCATGAATGCGGTGCTGCGTTCTTACATGGAGCGATCATCAACACTGCCCGCGAAACGGTCTAGGCGACGCGGGAAGGCCCAGAGACGTTGCATCGACGGTGAACGCGGTTATACTAACGGTATGAAAACTGCCATCTCCCTCCCAGACGCCGTCTTTCGTGCGGCCGAGCGCCAGGCGAAGCGATCGCAGAAGTCCCGCAGCCAGCTTTATGCGGACGCGCTGGCCGAGTACCTGAGCCGTCATGCCCCCGATGAGGTCACCGAGGCGATGAACCGTGTCGTCGCCAAGCTTGATGAGCCGCAGGATCCATTCGTGCTCGCTGCAGCGCGCTCGGTGCTCGAGCGTGTCGAATGGTAGAGGTTGCCCAAGGCGAGATCTGGTGGGCGGATTTGTCGGTGCTCGCGGGTTCAGCAGCCGGGTTTCGGCGGCCGGTGGTGGTCGTGCAGGGGAATCCGTTGAACCGCAGCCGACTCGCGACGGTGGTGTGCGTTCCGCTCACGAGCAATCTGACGTGGGAAGCCGCACCGGGAAACACGCTCTTGCCAGCCAAGGTGGCCGGCCTCCCGAAGGACTCGGTGGCCAACGCATCGCAATTGTTCGCGGTCGATCGCACCTATCTCAGCAAACGTATTGGGAGACTGGCGCCGAAGCGCCTTGAGCAGATATTGGCGAGTATCGACGTTGTGCTTGGCCGATAGGCCGGCTAACAGGGTCGCAGCACAAGAATGCGCGACCTGTTCTCGTGGGAGGAGAGTACACGTTCCCGTTGCCCGTCACCCGCCTACTGCATGGCTCGAAGCGACGGGTAGCGGGTAGCTATATCTTTGGTGAAATCTTTCACATGGGAGAACACGGAGTGAAGATCGCCGTGTGCGTAAAGCGCGTTCCGGACATGGACGTGCGGTTCAAGATCGCCGCTGATGGCGTCTCGGTGGACGAGACGGGCGTCAAGTTCGAATTGAATGATTTCGATGCGTGGGCCGTCGAGGCCGCGCTGCAGCTCAAGGAAAAGGCTGGTCAGGGAGAGGTAACGGTGTTGTCCCTGGGCCCGAATGCGGTACAGGAAACCATCCGGAAGGCCCTGAGCATGGGTGCCGACCGCGCCGTGCATCTCCAGGCGGACAGGATTCCATTTGATGGGTTTGCCATCGCCAGTGCGCTCGCCGCCGAATTGAAGGATGGCGGGTACGACCTCATCCTCTTCGGAAGGCTTTCGCCAGATTCGTCGAACGGCGTGACGGGTCCAATGGTCGCCGAGTTCCTCGACATGCCCTGTGTTACCGCGATCTCGAGGCTCGACATCACCGATGGACGCGGCACCGCGAAGCGCGAGATCGAAGGCGCGCAGGAGATTGTCGAGTTCTCGCTGCCGGCAGTGCTTACGGTGGACGAGGGACTCAACACCGCGCGATATCCGTCGCTCAAGGGAATCATGGCCGCGAAGAAAAAGCCGCTCGAGTCGAAGCCGGCGCAACTGGGCGAGCCGAAGGTAAGGATCGAGAAGCTCGATCTTCCTCCCGACCGTGCGGCCGGCAGAATCATCGGCGACGGCGCCGCCGCGGTGCCCGAGCTCGTGCGACTTCTTCAAACCGAAGCGAAGGTTCTCTGATGGCGAACATTCTTGCATTCGCGGAATCGCGGAACGGAGAGCTGCGGAAGGTCGCGCTCGAGGTTGTCACGGCGGCACGCAGGCTTGCCGATGCGACCGGCGGCGAAGTTCATGCCCTGCTCGCGGGCGCTCCCGGCATCGTGGCAAAGTCCGAACAGCTCGCGCAGCACGGCGCTGATGTCGTGATCGTCTGCGAGCACGACGGCTTCACGAAATACAATCCCGAAGCGGTGTCGGCGCTCGCCGCGGAGCGGATCAAGTCCGGCGGCTACCGCGCCGCACTGTTCGCCACATCCGCGCTCGGTCGCGATCTCGCACCGCGCGTTGCGGGAAAGCTCGCCGCCGGAATCGTCACCGACGTCACGAGCGTGGAGCTCACCGGCGATACTCTAACGGTGAAGCATCCGATGAACATCGGGAAAGTGATCGCGACGGTCACTATCGCGGGAACTCCGGCGATCGTGTCACTCAGGCCAAACACGTACGCGCCAGTCTTGAATCCGAAGGCGGGCCGTGTCGAGCGGGTCGCGCCTGTCGGCGATCCGTTGGCGTCTCGCGTTGTCGTGAAGGAGCTGGTCACTGGTTCCGCCGGCAAGCTGGATCTCGCCGAAGCGCCGGTGATCGTCGCCGGTGGCCGCGGCCTCAAGGCAAAGGAGAACTTCAAGCTCGTCGAGGATCTGGCCGACGCTTTCGGGAATGCCGCGGTGGGCGCAACGCGCGCCGTGACCGATGACGGATGGCGTCCGCACGCGGACCAGATCGGACAGACGGGACGGCTGGTGAGTCCGGAACTGTACGTCGCGGTCGGCATCTCCGGCGCCGTGCAGCATCTCGCCGGAATGAAGACGTCGAGGACGATCGTCGCCATCAACAAGGACAGGGAAGCTCCGATCTTCAAGGTTGCGGACTACGGAATCGTCGGCGACGTTTTTGACGTCGTGCCAGCGCTTACCGCTGCCGTGCGAGAAGCGAGGAAGGGCCAATAGCATGAGCAGTGGTCGCCGGCTCCGGGTCGTTCCGGCCGAGTACCAGCCGCCGCTTCCGGCGGAGCTGATTCTTCGCGAGCCACTCGATCCGGAGGCTGTGCCGATGGACGTCGTGTTCGTCGGCGGCGGTCCAGCCGGTCTCGCGGGCGCTATCGAGCTCGCGCGTCTCATCAAGGAAGACACCGAAGCAGGCGGTACGCTCGGCGAAACTCAAATCGCGGTTCTCGAAAAGGCATCGGGTCTCGGCGAGCATTCGCTCTCTGGCGCGGTCGTGAATCCGCGCGCGTTCCAGGAGCTGTTTCCTGATCTCGCGATCTCCGATTTCCCGTTTCGCGCGCCCGTGACGACTGAGCGCGTGTACTTCATGAAGGGCGGTCGCGCGCAGCGCATTCCCACTCCGCCGACAATGCAGAACCACGGGCACTACATCGCGTCGCTGTCGGAGATGGTGCGATGGCTTGGCGAGAAAGCGGAGGGGATGGGTGTCAATATCTTCACCGGCTTTCCTGCCGCGGCGCTGATGATGGATGGAGAGAAGGTCGTCGGTGTGCGAACCACTCCGGCCGGCGTGATGCGCGACGGCACGCCCGGCAGCGGGTACACGCCACCGACGGACATCTCGGCGCGTGTCACTGTCTTGTCGGAAGGTACGCGGGGCTCGCTGACGCAGGCGTGGATGAAGCAGGCCGGCGTCACCTCCGACAATCCACAGATCTTCGCACTCGGCGTCAAGGAGATCTGGGAGACGAAGACGCCGCTCGACGCGATCATCCACACACTGGGTTGGCCGCTACCGAACGATGCATTCGGCGGAAGCTTCATGTATCCGCTCACGCCGAATCTCGTCGCCGTCGGCATCGTCGTCGGAATGGATTACCGGCAGACGACGCTCGACGTGCATCAGCTCCTGCAGAAGCTCAAGACTGCGTCGCCGTTCCGCGAGTATCTGGAAGGCGGCGAGATGGTCGAGTGGGGAGCGAAGACTATCCCGGAAGGCGGCTTTCATGCGCTGCCGAAGAAGCGGTACGGCGACGGTGTTCTCGTCGTCGGCGACTCTGCGGGCCTGGTGGAGGTCGCATCGCTCAAGGGGATTCACTACGCGATGCAGTCGGGGATGTACGCGGCGCGTGCCATTGTCGACGCGCTCAAGAAGGACGACGTGTCCGACAACACCATGGCGCGTTACGACGCTCTGGTGGACGCGAGCTACATCACGTCGGACCTGAAGGAGCGGCGCAATATGCGGCTCGCGTTCCAGAAGGGCGGGCTTTATGTGGGCGGAATCAAGGCGACACTGATGACGCTGACGAAGGGCGCGTTTCCCGCCGGGAAGATCGAATCGCACGCCGATGCCGAGGTGCCGCGCGACGTGACGCCCGATGAGCCGTTCGTTCCCGACGGCAAGCTCACGTTCAGCAAGCTCGACGCGAACTTCAAATCGGGTAACGCGACGAGAGACACCATTCCTTCTCACCTCGTTGTGGGTCAGGATATCCCGCCTGAGGTGGCCGAGCTCTACGTGCACATGTGCCCTGCGGGAGTGTATGAGCTGAACGATGGACGCCTCGTCGTGAATCAGGCGAACTGCGTTGACTGCAAGGCGACGGACGTGATCGGGCCGCGGTGGACGCCGAGGGAAGGAGAGAGCGGGCCGAAGTATCGGTTGATGTAAGGGACTACGGAATGACGGAACTGCGGAAAATAAAACTACCCGGCGACCGGCTGATGGCTCAACACTGCGCAGTCGGCTCCGGGCCAAGCTGACAGCCGAACCCACAGCCCACCGCGCCTCATAAGCCCACCGCCGGTCGCCGGGTAGTTCTATGTTCCGTAGTTGGTTTGTTCAGGAAGAAACTTCCTTTGACGCTCTGTCCTGTTCGCGAGGTAAGACGGACAATGGCACAAACAACACGGGTTTGTCCGGCGCGAATCGCTGATACAAGATGGCATTGCCTCTCCGCCAATCTCTTTGCCGTTTGCTTGTCGGTTCTCAGTTTTGCCTCTTCCCTCGAAGCGCAAGCGACTCGAGCCGAACCAGTTGAACGCGGCGTTGCCGTAAGTGGTTTCGTCGTATCGGATGGAAGATTGATATCGGGCGCCGAGGTCACCGTTGTGGGGACGCCTCTGATAACACATTCCGACGCGAACGGCCTGTTCCGTTTTCCTGATGTCGCGCCCGGTCAACGTGTTATTCAAGTACGTGCTATCGGATTCGTTGCCAAGGATTTTCCTTTGGACCTGCGCGGGAAAGAAGACCGGCGAGTAGTCCTTACACTTCCGAAGGCCCCGCAACAGCTGCCTGACCTGGAGATCGTTCGGTCAGCTGATAAGCCGCAACGATACGCTCATACCAGCAAGTTTGACCTTTTCTTCGCACGTAAGGCGCAGGGCATCGGAACGTTCATCACTCGCGAGGAGATTGACAAGCGATTCAAATCGCGGACTCAGGAGCTGCTCCAGACAATCCCCGGAGTTCTCGTGCGGCAGCACGGCACACAATGGTGGATTCAGTTTCAACGGTGCGGACGCTCAAAGATTCCTGGTAGTGCGACGGCGGGCAAAGAATCCGAGTTGGTAGAGGTTTTCGTTGACGGTCAGTTCTCACCCGACGGTACAGACCGACTCGAGACAATCACTCCTGCTGAAATCGAAGCAATAGAGATATACAAAGGCCCAGCCCAGCTGCCGGCGGACGCGCGGGGTCGCGGATGCGGAGCGATCTATGTGTGGCTTCGCGAGGGGTCGTGAAACGCGGATTGCCGGTCGCCGGGTAGTTCTAAGTTCCGAAGTTGTTCTTTTGTCCCGGCATCAGCTAGCCGCATCGGCGACCTCGTACAGATCTATCCTCTGCCTGATCTTCCCCGCCTCGAAGGCATGCGTCACCTTCGACCTGATCACGAGCCGCTCCTCGGCGCACTGCTCGATGAACTCGGGCACGCCGATGCGGCCCGGGTCAGCGAGTATCACCATCCCGCCCGGCGCGAGACCGCGCTTGAAAATGCCCGGAAGCAGCCGCGCGTACTCCTTTTCGTAGAGGACGTCCGACGCGAGAATCAGGTCGAAGCCCTTCGCTTCGCGTGGAAACGATCGCCAGTCTATCATCCTCGCTTCGGGCGAGCGGCCGGTATTCCGAAACGCATTGGCGCGGGTGAAGGCGAGCGCGTCGGTGTAGTAATCGGTCGCCGTCATCTCGTATCCGGCAATCATCGCCCCGATCGTCACGAGCCCGACACCGCATCCGAGCTCGAGACCCTTGCCACCGGTTCGCCGCCCGCCTCTGTCGGCGAGCGAGACGAGATGCGCCGCGAGGATTGTGGATGAGGGCCAGATATCGGCCCAGTAGGGCAGCCGCTCGTCCATCACGAAGTCCTCTTCGCGGATCAGGTCGTCGGAATTCTTCGGCCGAAGAATCGAGAACGTGCGGCTGCCCACCTCGACGTCACCGGTGACGGTGTCGAAGCGCTTCTCGAGCGCCTCGACGAGCTCTTCGCCCTCGAGGTCGGTGAACTCCGCGACGGCGGGCGTCACGTGAGAGTCAGGTGATCGGTCATGACCATCGTATCCCCGAGAGGAAGCGCGCGATGGATCTCACCGGCCGCGAGCTCGAGGCGGTCGCCCGGCAGAATGAGAAGAGCGTTTGCTCGCGCCATCGCCATCAGCCCGGACGAGCTCTGCGAGCCGGAGAGATCGGCCATGTATTCACCCTCCCCGGTTCGGGTAAGGGCGACGCGAAGGAAGTGCATGAGCAATGCCGCGAGCGTGATCGGACGCGACAGACGCGCCGGAACGGTCTCACGGAAGAGCGCTGTGAAGCCGAGCATCTTCCGGATCACGGGGCGAACGAAGACCTCGAATGTAACCATCGCGGAAACGGGATTGCCCGAGAGGCCGATCCACGGCTTGCCGAGGAGCGTTCCGAACGCAAGAGGCGCTCCGGGTCTCATCCGCACCTTCCAGAAGTCGAGCTCACCACCCAGCTCGGCGAACACGTCGCGCACGTGATCGTGGTCCCCAACGGAAATGCCGGCCGACGTGACGATGAGATCGCACCCGGTCGCGGCAGACAATTTCTCTCGAAGAGACGCCGGATCGTCGCGCGCGATGCCGAGATCCACCGGATCTCCACCGGCATCGCGGATGAGTGCCGCGAGGGTGACGGAGTTGGACGACACGATTCGCGTGCTTGCCTGCTCAGCGGTGAAATCGGCGAGCTCCACGAGCTCGTCTCCCGAGCTGATGAGCGCAATCCGAGGCGCGCGATGCATCTGAACGGTCTTGATGCCGGCCGACGCGATGGCGCCGATATGGGCGACGCGGAGTAGCTCACCCGCATCGAACAGGATGTCCCCGGCGCGGAAATCCTCGCCCGACTTGCGGATGTTTCTGCCCACATCGCGCAGTTTGAGAATCGTCACTATGTCTCGGCCTTCGTCCGTGTCTTCCCGCCGCACGACGGTGTCGGCTCCCGCCGGCACCGGGGCGCCGGTCATGACGCGAGTCGCTTCGCGCGGCCCGATCGCGCGGGAAGGGAAACCGCCCGCGGCAACGGTCTCCACGACACGAAGCTGCGCGGGCGCGGGCCGCGGAGCGACCATATCCGCCTGGCGAACCGCGTACCCGTCCATGGACGAGTTATCCCACGGCGGCGACGTGAGAGGAGAAACGACACGCTCCGCCAGAACCCTGCCGGCTGCGTTGCCAGTCGCTACAGTCTCCGCAGGCAGCGCCTCGATCCGTCGCAGGATCCTCGCGCTCGCCTCGGCGACAGGAATCAACGGGACCGGCTTCGGTAGTTCGCCAGGAGAACGCCGACGGCGTCCTGGGCTCGCGTTATCTCCGACACCCGCGTGGTGAAGTGGTTGGAGAGAAAGCTGAACACGAGCCGGTCGCCATCCGCGGTCGTCACGTATCCGGACAACGAGCGCACGAACTCGATCGTCCCGGTCTTGGCGTGCATGTTGTTGGCAGCCGCAGTACCGGCCATCCGGGTCCTGATCGTTCCATCCACTCCGGCGATTGGCAGCGCCTCGTAGAAAGCGCTGAACGCGGTGTCGCGCTGCATCGCAACGAGAATCTTCACCATCGTCTCCGGCGTCACGAGGTCATGGCGCGACAATCCGCTGCCATCGTTGACCACTGCGCCTGTCGAGTCCACTCCCCACGCCCGGAGCTGACGCGTGATCACCACCGCACCGCTGTCGGGAATGCCGACGCCCGTGCGCTCGAGGCCCAGGGTCTTGATCAGGATCTCGCCGATCTGGTTCTGCGACGGCTTGAGGAAATGCTTCAGGATCTCGCGAAGCGGCGGCGAATCGAACGAGTACAACGTGTCCAGCGGTGCGTCGAGCGCGACGATGCTGTCGGAGACGCCGAGCCCGGCGGCGATTCCGCGGGCGCGGAGGGCGGTGTCGAGCGCGGCCAGGTACGCTCTGGTGGGGTTGTTGGTGCCGACGAACTCGACGGTGTCGCCGCTCGCGCGATGAACGACGGTGCGCACCATTCCTTCGTTGAATAGAAGCTCGTCGGTCGGAGTGCCGCTCGACGTCATGTCGTCGAGCTCCCATCCGTATCCGTAGATGTTGTCCGGGAACGCGTCGTCGCCGGGACGGAGCGACCCGGTGATGCGACGGATGCCGCGTGCCGAAAGGGAGTCGGCGACAGCGTTCATCGCGTTCATCGCGCTGCCGCGCATCCGGTCGCTGAGACTCGGATCGCCCCGGCCGATGACGATGAGATCCCCGTTCAGTGTCCCTTCGCTGAGAGTGCCACGAGTGCCCATTACGGTGCGGAACCGGTAGTCCGGGCCGAGTTGCGCAAGAGCGACCGACGACGTGAGCACTTTCTGGTTGGACGCCGGCATGAAGAGCTTGCCGGCGTTCCGGGAGAAGATCGTGTCGCCTGTACGCGGGTTCACGATGAGCAGGCCGATCTGCGCGTTGGCGAATTTCGGATCGCTCACGAGCGAGTCAATTGACGAACGAAGCACTTCGAGCGGCGCCCGCACGGGAATCGGGCGCCGCGTCGAAGGCCATGGCGCGCATGCCGCAAAGCTCATGGTGAGCGCGGCAGCGGCAACGGCCGTGCGGCGCGATGAAAGCAGGGGCATCATTCTCCGCGATACGACGCGCTGAGCGTCTGGTCTTCGGCGATCGTGACGCTCTCGATCCGCGCCGGCTTCGGAAGCCGCGCGCCGACGCGGTCGAAGATGAATCGAGCCAGGTTCTCCCCGCTCGGCACCAGCTTCCCATCGGCGAACTCGGGGACGTCCACGTTGATGTTGCGGTGATCGAACCGCGTCTTCACTTCATCCGCGAGAATCCGGTCGAGCTCGCCGAGGTCCACGATGAAACCGGTGAGCGGGTCTATCTCGCCGGCAATCGTCACGTGGCAGACGTAGCTGTGGCCATGGTAGCTCTCGCGGGCGCAGAGCCCGAAGGCCGCCTGGTTCTTTTCGTCACTCCATTCGGGGCGACGGTATCGGTGGGCCGCCGCGAAAGTCACGCGGCGCGTCAATTGTGCACGGGGCATGTCGGTAATCTGCCTTGCGCCAGCCGGATGCGCAGCGGGGGTAGTGGGTCAGTTCCCGCGTCCGCCAGCTACTCTACGCGGCAGCGGACAGGGCTGGTCTCACCAGATTTCCCCCTTTCCACCGAAGCGGCGCAAGCGCGAAGCCTCACCGGCCAATATCGTCTTGATCCTGCCCGCTCATGCCTTCCGGTGTTGGACTCTCGGGAGGAATCCACGGCCGCCCGCCCTCGGTGGCTTCGCGCACGTCGTGTGTCCCCTCGGAGTCGTCGCGCGACATGTCTGCGAGGTGCTCCGACTCGGGACTGAACGGGCCAGAGACTTCGCCGAGCAGCAGTCCGCTGTGCTTCTCCTCGTCGGCGATGTGCTCGTCTGCTGCCTCGGGGCTCTCCGCCCTCCGGAGTTCGTCCACGACGAGCTCGTTGTTCACGAGCGACAGCCCGATCACGTCGGTGAGCAGATGGTCCGCGATCCGCACCTCTTCTTCGGTGCCCACGCGCCCGGTCAGAGTCACCGCGCCCTCGCTCACCACCACAGCGATGTCGTTGGCATCTATGGAGTTGTTCGAGGCGAGCTGTTCGCGTACGAGCGTGCGGAGCTCATCGTCGGTCAGGTTCTCGATCTCGTCGGTGTTGTCGAAGTCGTCAACCATCCATCCTCCCGCGCGGGGCAAATGACGCGAGTCGCGCCAAATCAGCGGAAGAGGAGGTACGATGCCCCGAGGGTGAAACCGAGGTTCCTCTTCCAGAAATTCTTCGCCTGCTTGCTGTCCAGGACAGTCGTGTTGTCCGACGTGGTGGAGTAGTAATCCACGGGATACTTGATCTGATAGATGTAAGTCCCCGCATCCGCTCTCACCTGGAAACGTCCGCCCGACACGAATCGCAGACCACCGGCGAGTGAAAAGGCAAATGTAGTGCCGAGATTGAACGGGTCCTTGTCCGCCTGCTTGTCGAGATCGCTGGCGAGGCCGACGCCGGTGTAAATGACGGGAACCACACCGTGCCAGGTCCGCTGTCCCGTGAGATTGAACGACAGCCCCACGTCCACGAGGTAGACGGGCCAGCTCTGCACCCCGAGATCGCGTGACGCCGTGGGCTGGCTCGGGTCTATGACTTTCCGTTCGCTCATCACGTTGGCGAGGCGAAACACGATCTGCGCGGGGCCGCCGACGGCGACCTCATACCGCACGCCCGCCATGGGAGCGCTGCGCGGAGCGGCGCCTGCCGGATCCTTGCCTGCGATGTAGTAACCGCCGAAAAGAGTTGCTTCCTGCTTATACTCGAGATCGCGGAACGGGCTCTTCGGAGGCGGATATCCGACGTCCACCTGCGCCGCCGCGGGAACAGCCGTTACTGCCAGAGCCAACGCGAACAACACCTGCTTCATTTCATCTCTCCGAGATTGTTTCCGGTCATCTCCGGCGGCTGCTCGATGCCCATCATCCTTAATATAGTAGGCCCCACATCGCACAAAGCTCCGCCGCCGCGCAGCGCCTGGAGCGAGTCGTCGTTGAGCGCGACGATCGGCACCGGACTCGTGGTGTGAGCCGTGTGCGGCCCGCCTGTCGCCGGATCTATCATCATCTCCGCGTTGCCATGGTCCGCCGTGATGAGCAGCCGGGTCCCCGAAGATTTCGCCGCCTTCATCACTCGCGCGAGACACGCGTCCACCGTCTCCACCGCCTTTATCGTCGCCTCCATCGAGCCGCTGTGTCCCACCATGTCGGCGTTGGCGTAGTTGCAGAGAATGAAATCGTGCGATCGCGCTTCGATGGACCTGCACAGCACATCGGTAATCCCGGGAGCGCTCATCTCCGGCATCAGGTCGTACGTCGCGACCTTCTGGCTCGGGATCAGGATCCTCTCCTCACCCGCGAACGCCTCCTCGCGCCCGCCGTTGAAGAAGTAAGTCACATGGGGGTACTTCTCGGTTTCCGCGGTCTTCAGCATGGTGCGCCCTTGCCCCGACAGCACTTCGGCGACGATCCGCGCCATGGACTGCGGTGCGAACGCCACCGGAAGGTCAAAGGTCCTGTCGTATGAGGTCAGCGTGGTGACGGAAACGCGCGGCCGATGTGACACGTCGAATCCGGAGAACGCGGGATCGATCAACGTCTGCACGATCTGACGCATCCGGTCGGACCGGTAATTGAAGCAGATGACGGCGTCGCCGTCGCGCATCGGAGCCACCGGAGCGTCGTTCTCCACGATCACGACAGGAAGCATGAACTCGTCGGTGACACCGGCATCGTATGACGCCCGGATGGCACCCGTCGGTCCGCTCGCGCTCGCACTCGCGCTTGGGCCCGCCCCGTCCACGACGGCGCGATACGCGAGCTCGGTGCGCTGCCACCGCCGGTCGCGATCCATCGCGTAGTAGCGCCCCGACACGCTGGCGATACGCACTGTGGTGCCGCATTCGGCGCCATTCCCCGTCGTTGCCGCGATGCGCGCGAGCAGTTCCTCCATGTAGGCAAGGCCGGAGGTCGGCATCGTGTCGCGTCCGTCCATGAATGCGTGTATCGCGACCCGTGGCACCCGCTCGTGCACTGCCAGCTCGATCAGCGCGAAGAGATGCGCGTCTATCGCGTGCACGCCACCAGCGCCGATGAGCCCCATCAGGTGCAGCGTGCCGTCGTTCTCCTTCACTTCCTCGCACGCGGCGACGAGCGCGGGATTGCGGAAGAAGCTCCCGCCCGCGATCGAGCTCGATATCCGCACGAGATCCTGCATCACCACGCGGCCCGCGCCGAGGTTGAGGTGGCCGACCTCGCTGTTTCCCATCTGTCCTTCGGGAAGGCCCACGCGCGTGCCGGACGCCGCGAGCAGCGTGCGCGCGGGATGCTTCCAGATCGCGTCCCAGGTGGGCGTGTCGGCGAGGGCGATTGCATTGCCCTCGGTTTCCTCGCGATAGCCCCAGCCATCGAGAACGATCAAAGCGACTGGTCGCGACGTATCGCTGGCCATATTTGCCCGCTGCGTGTAAGAGTGTAGGTTAGAAACCGGCTCTGCCAAATGTACGCCTCACAAAAAGTCCTATCCAGCCAATGCGAAGCACCGTCGTACTCGCACTGATCGTCGTCGTCCGCGGGCTCGCCGCCCAGGAGAGCGCACCGCACGTCGCAACGAAGACAACGGTCGTCCGGCCCGCACCGACCACCGGCGCTACGCCGAGCCCGGCGATCGGAGAAATCGCAAAAGGCGCAACCGTGGATGTCATAGCCCGCGACCGCGACTGGGTTCGCGTGCGCCTCGAAGGATGGGTGCGCGAGTCCGATCTCATCGTTGCCGACAGCACTCTCCGCCCGCTGAGCGTCGCCGATATCCGCAGCGATCCGACCTCCGCTCGCGGCAAGCTGGTGCGATGGGACGTGGAAGTGGTCTCGGTTCAGACAGCCGACGCCCTGCGGACCGGTCTCCGGCCGGGAGAACATTATCTGCTCGCGCTTGGTCCAGGCGCCGAGAAGACGCTGGTTTACATTGGTGTACCTCCGGGCCTGCTCCAGAGTGCGCGGAGCTTGCCCCCACTGGCCCAGGTGACGGTTACCGCGCGCATCAGGAACGGCAGAAGCGAGCCCGCAGGTGTCCCGATCCTCGACCTTCAAAGTCTCACCCGACGATAATGTCCAATCCTCCCGATATCTCACCAAGCCCATCGGACGACGACACCGGCGACCGCCGGGACGCGGCGGGCGCCCGAGGCGGCGACAGACGACGCGGAGGATGGCGCGATTTCCGCCGCGCTTATCCGGGCTTCGTCTTCACGCTCCTCGTCGGACTCGCGGCAATGGTTGCGATAGACGGCTTCCTGATTCTGAAGGGCCGGACGTACGACGCGGAGGTCGCGCGCCTCCGCGGCAGCATGACGCAGCAGGAGCGTAACAAGACCGACGCGATCGTGGCTGCAGAGAAGAACAAGACGCGGATCGCTCTCGAGCTCGCGCGGCGTCAGGCGAAAATCGAGAAAAGGCTCCACCTCTCGGTCGCCCTGGACAGCGGAAAGATCTACCTCGAGCGCGAAGGCGCCGTGTTGCGCGAGATGGCGGCGGCGTTCGGGCCGGAAGCAAGGGTCGGCCCCGACTCGATCCCCGTAGTGATACCGCGCGGCGAGACGTCGGTCGCGAAAGTGACGGATAGCGCGATCACGCTCGGCGGAGGAACGGTCATCATCCCGTCGGACGCGCCTTCGCTGGCCCAGGACACATCGCCAATTCCGCCCGGCTCGGTGCGCATCAGCCGCACCGACCTCGTGGCGATCATGCCGAATCTCAGTCCCGGCATGCGGGTATACTTCTACTGACGCGCGCGGCGCTTCCACCTGGGGTGAACCGATGGGATTTGTAGACTCGCTGACGCACGGCGGAAAATGGGTATGGGGGACGCTGCTGGCATTCGCATGCGCCGCGACGGCCAGTGCGATGCTCGTCAACCAGACTGCAGTCGCCCGCTACGAGCGCGACGTCAATCGCATGGTTTTCAACGACAATCTTGGCGTGCTCGAGGAGGTGAAGGCCAGGCTCGGCACGACCGCCGACAGTCTCAACAAGCTCGTTTTCGGAGATCCCGTCGTTTCCGCGGACCAGCCGTATATCGTTGTGAGCATTGCCGAGCACCAGCTGTGGTACAAGCGCGGCAACCAGGTGCTGTTCAATACGCAGGTCGCGACGGGAAGCGGCAAGACACTGGTGAGCGGCGCGGGCGGGAGGCAGTACAAGTTCGATACGCCGCGCGGTCGCCTCATGGTCGAGGACAAGGAGATAGATCCGGCCTGGGTTCCGCCCGACTGGCATTTCCAGGAGCAGGCCAGCAAGCGCGGCTTGGGCCTCGCCCGCATGGACCGCTCGTCCCAGATCCCCACGGGCGACGGCGGTGTCGTGAAGGTGAGCGGGACCGAGGTCGTGAAGCGTTACCCTGACGGCCGGGAGATCCCCCTCTCCGCGACCGACGGGCGGGAAATTGTTGTCAACGGCAACATCGTGGTGCCCCCCTTCGGCACGAACCAGCGACGTTACAAAGGGGTACTCGGTACCCGGCGCCTGGTGCTGGGCGACGGGTATGGGATCCATGGCACCAACGTCCCCGAGAGCATCGGGCGTTCGGTGAGCCACGGCTGCATCCGGCTTCGGAACGAAGACATCGAGAAGCTGTACGACATGATCCCTGTCGGTACGCCTGTTTACATCTATTGATCAGGCGTCCTTGGCCGATTCAATCCCAAATGGCATGCCGGGGGCCCGGCTACTAGCTTGTGAGGATGGATTCACCCATTGCCGACCGGCAGCCGGTGCTGCCGGACGAGACCTTGTATCGCCATAGACGTCCCGCTCTGATCGTCACGCTGGGGCTGATCGTTGTGGCAACCGTGGGTGCCATGCAGTTCCGGGAGCCGTTCGCCGGATTCGGCGGAAAGCCGTTCGCCACCTTCCTCTCCCGAGCGCTGCCAGTCGCCTCTCCTTCGGCCTCGGCCTATGGGGAGAGTGGGGGGGTGCTGCTCAAGTTCGCTCTGCCGGGCCAGAGCGTCGAGTACCCGCTCGATGTCCGCGGCGACCCCACTGCTCTCGCCTACAGCTGGGTGCGGCTGGGGGACACGACCATGACGGAGGGGGCGAAGCCACTCCTCGGAGCGCAGGTCCAGGCGCCTTTCAGGGCCGGCTTCTACCGTCTCGCCCTGGTGCGCGGCGACAAGAGCCGGATCGTGGACGGACTTACCGTCGCGGTGCTGGTTCCTTTCAAGGAAAAAGAAGGGGCGATGCTCAACGGCTACCGCATTGGCACGTACCTCGCTGAAAGACTCGTGGGGAATCAGGAGCCCCCCGAAGGGTTCCTCGAGATAACGGAGCGCGACGTGGATCTGCCGATCAGCAAGCATCTTCGGGTCGGCGACTTTCTGAATCACGACAGCCAGGAGACATGGCCGCGCTATGCGGCCGTGAGCCCGCGGCTACTCGACAAGATCGAGCTCGTCATATCGGAGCTGGCGCGCTGGCACGGCGGCACTTCCGACGAGGTGCAGCTCACCCTCGACGTTCATTCCGGATTTCGCGCGCCCGCCCACAACCGGCGTATCAGCCGTGCGGCAAAGGACAGCCAGCACCAGTACGGAGACGCCGCCGACGTCGCGATAGATGCCAACGGCGATGGCCGGTACAGCGCGGTGGACAGCCGGATGGTGGGACTCGCCGTCGAGATCGTGGAACTCAAGCACCCCGGTCTCGTAGGGGGACTGGGGATATACACCAGCGGGCACGCGCGCACGACGTACGTGCACATAGACGCCCGCGGCAAGCGCGCCCGCTGGCGCGGCTGAGGACTATCACGTGAACGACATTCTGCGCGACCGGCTCCTGCGCAAGCTCGACCTGATGCCGGACGACAAGCTGACCCAGGTGCTCGACTACATGGAGTTCCTCGATTCGAAGTATGCTCCGCGAAACGCGCCGCCGCCGAATCCGCTGACGCGCTTCGCCGAGGGAGTGGAGAGCACGTTGAGGGCGGGGAAGATTTCCGCGAGCGCGATCTCCGGAACCATGAACATCATGAACAGGGCGGTGGGCGCGATCTCCGAGGTTGCCGCCGCTGGCAAGTCTGTTGCAACGGGGATCATGGGCGCCGCCTCGGGCAGCGCCGCTGAAGCGCCTCAGCCATCCGCCGCTCCTCCGGACATTCCGCGGGGCGGGCCGCATGAGCTGGGAAGCCAGCTACCACACACTCCCCCCGGAGACGACAGCAAGTGACCACAGCGAAGAAGAGCACCAGATCGGCGGCAGGCAGGCGGCCGCGCAAGCTTCCGCCCGAGGTGGAGGTACCGAGCGTGCCGCGCACCGGAGCGAAGCGCACGGTGATGGGCACGATCAGCGAGGTGCCGAATTTTCTTCGCCTGCTCTACGGCCTCATCACCGACAACCGCGTCAACGCCGTGGACAAGCTGGTCGTTGCCGGAGCGATCGCATATATCCTGCTTCCGGTTGACGTGATTCCGGATTTCATCCCCTTCCTTGGCGAGGTGGATGACGTCTTCCTGCTGGTTCTCGCGCTGCAGCGGCTCATCTCCAACGCGGGGCGCACGGTAGTGCAGGCGTACTGGCCGGGTGATCCCTCCGAGCTTTCCTCGCTCAATCTCGAAAAGATACTGGCTGCCTGCGTGTTCTTTCTTCCGCGCAGAATGCGTCGCCGGCTGAGGACGATCGGGCGCCTCTAGGACGCCCGATTGCCGGCGGTAATGCCGCCTAGGTCGGACAGCGCGCCAGTGCCACCGGACACCGCTCGGGGTCAGGTGCCGGAGCCGATGAATTCCCGCCAGGTCCCCCGAAAGTGTACGAGTCGAGCTGAAGCGTCCCGAGCTCGCGCCCCGGGACCGGCATCTGGGTGAAGGCGGCTTCGGGAAGCATCTGCCACCCGCGCGAGTCGAAGAAGCGGACGAGCGCATCCACGCCCACCATCTCCACGCCTTTCTCGTAGCGGAGCGCGTCCCACAGACTGCCGCACTGTCCGTTCAGCTTGCGCGGAACGCAGCCCGGCTCGTCCGGAGGACCGGCGATGGTGACCGGAGGAAGCTGGCCATTCGCGACGCGCGTCTTGTTGATGAGGGCAACGGCCTCCGCGGCGCGGTTCAGGCGGATGAGCGCTTCCGCCTTCAGCAGATCCATCTCGGCGACCGTCAACGCCGGTTGCGGTCCGGTCTGCCAGCTCGTGCCTGTGCCGAAGCGCAGGTAATAGTAGTGCGAGTAGCGCCACGTGCCGCGGCTGGCAGCGAAGATGTTGAAGGCGCTATAGCCGACATACTTGCCCGGCGTCGTGGGTCCGCCCGCTCCCTGGATGCGCCTGTCCTTCGTGCGGATCTGGAACGCGACGCGGCTTGTGAGCGGTGTGTTGACCCAGTTCACGAATCCGTTCGTCGAGTCGGCGGGTCCGAGAAGCCAGTAGCTTGGCCGGCCGAAATCGCTCGGCGGGCCCGTGCGCACGCGCGCGATGAGCCGCTTCCAGTCATCCCACAGGATGTCCACCTGCGCGACTGGAGCGAAATCCGTAGTGATTCCGGCGTCCACGCGCTTCAGCACCTCCGCCCAATCCACGGCGGTGCGCTCGGTGCGCGTCCGCGGAGAGTAGGCGATGAAGCGGGCGGCGAATGAGTTGGCGAGCTTCACGAACTCGTCGCGGCTCATCGCCTGGAAGAGCCACGAATTCACGGGAAGAGTGAAGTTGCTCGTCTTCGCGATGGTGATCGCCGCGTCGAGTTGCGAGATGGATGCCTTGATCACATCGGGATATGGGTGGAACTGCGGCGTCGTGATCGTGTCGAGCGCGAGCTTCTCGTCAACGATGAACGCCTTGTCGTAATAGAGGCCCAGCTGTCCGTGCGAGATTCCCTGGATGAACTTGCCGACGGCCTGCGTGCGCGCGGTGCGCGATGCATCCACGATGACGAGCCCCGAGTCAATCGA
This sequence comes from Gemmatimonadaceae bacterium, assembly GCA_030647905.1. NCBI lineage: Bacteria > Pseudomonadati > Gemmatimonadota > Gemmatimonadia > Gemmatimonadales > Gemmatimonadaceae > Gemmatimonadaceae bacterium. The sequence goes on from JAUSJA010000017.1 coordinate 103,087, forward strand.
GATGAGCGCGTCGTTGACGGACGAGATGGTGCCGTAGAGCCCGTACCACGGAGTCTGGTTCACGCCATTGCGAGCGTTGACGGGGCTGTTGTTCCACGCCGATCGCGGCTCAGCGGAGACTTCGAGCTGGCCGAAGTCGGCGAAGCCTGACGTGATCTCGCGTGCCGACGTGGAGAACGCCCACGCCGGATAATCGTCGTGACCCGACACGGGCCACCACGTACGGAACGAGGTTGCCACGAACGACTCGGCGGCCGTCGGCTGCTTCGTCGCACGCTCGCGGTCAGGGGCGTTCGGGTTGTTTATCTCGAGGTCCTGGCATCCGACGGAAGCCGCCGCTCCGATGACCAGTATGAATTTCATTTTGCGCATTTGATCTCCGGTTATCAGAACGTGAGCTCGAGGCTACCGGTGAACGTCCGGTATCTCGGGTAGCCGAAGCTGTCGAACCGGACGATCGTCCCGCCCACCTCCGGATCGTATCCCTTGTAGCTGGTCCATGTCTTCAGGTTGCGTCCGATGAGCGATATGGACGCGCCATTCACGCCGAATCGTCCGAGCGAGCCGGCGAGAGCGGGCGAAAGTCTGTACTTCAGCGATACCTCACGCAGCTTCACGAACCCCCCGTTCTCCACGAAGTAATCGGTGGGGTCGTTGGCCGCGTAGAGATTGACGTAGTACTCGATGGGCTTCTTCAGCTCCTGTGTCTTGCCAGTCTGGTCCACGTCTCTGCTGCGCGCCCACTGGTACATGCGCTGGTTGGTCCGGTTGTACACCTGGCCGCCGACGGACGCGTCGAGAAGCGCGAAGACGGTCAGGTCGCGCCAGCTGACGTTGTTCGAGATTCCGTAGTGGAAGTCAGGGTTTCCGTCGCCGATTCTGACCAGGCGGCTGCTGCCGGTGGAATCGCGGAGAACGATCGGCATGCCCCAGCCGAAATTGGTGGTCCCGATCGTCGTGGATGTTCCCCACAGCTTCTTGGTTTCGCCGTCAGTGAACGCGTTACCCGGCCCGACCCAGACCAGCAGTCCTTCATCATTAAGCTGGAACTCGGAGGCTCGGCCCGTCGCGGTGGCGGGCAGCTCGTCGGATCCCTTGATGAAGCGGAAGCCATACATCGCGCCGAGCGTCTCACCAGCGCAGCGGAACGCGATGGTCTGCGTCGAGAAGCAGCTGCGGTTGAACTCGGTGATACGGTTGCGCGAACGGTCGGCGACGACGCCGAGGCGCCACGTGAAGTTGGGCTTCCGGATGAGCTGCGCTTCGAGCGTGCCCTCGAGAGTGTTGCCCTCGACCGTCCCCGCGTTCTGCCACTGCGACGTGTAGCCGAAGAGTCCGGCGAGCGGGATCTGAATGAGCTGATCCACGACCCGATTCTTGGCGTAGGAAACCTGGAGCGAGTACCGCTGGTGGAAGATTGCGTCCACGCCGATCTCCGTTTCTGTTGCATGCTCGGGCTTGAGGAACCTGTTGCCGAGCGTCAGCTTGGCGAGCCCGCCGCCTTCGGTGAAAGCGAAAGTCTCATACTGATCGCTGAAGTCGGGCCGCGTCCCCGCCGTTCCGCGCGAGGCGCGGAGCTTGAACTCGTCGAACATCCTGAGTGGCCACCAGTTTTCCTGCGCCAGCCGGTAGGCGCCGCTGACGCGGTAGTAGACGTTCGTCCGCTCCTCGGGACCGAACAGCGAGCTGCCGTCGCGCCGCACGAGGCCGTCAACGATGTAGCGGCCGCGATAATCGGCGCCGGCCGAAGCCACCAGACTGTTGGACCTGATCTGCTCGAAGTCCGAGGAAACGGAGCGCTGCTGCGCGTTGTCGAGGCTGCGCACACCAGCCGCTGAGAAGAACGATCCGCTGGCGGTCGTCGTCTCATCCGTCTCCCGTTCCAGCAGTCCGCGGAACGTCGTGCGGAGAGTCAGCGGGCCGACGCGGCCGAGCAGGTTGGCGCTGGCGGCGGCGTTGATTGCGTCGGTGGTTCCCGTGAACTGTGAGATCTGACCGGGGCCGCCGGTGCCGAATCCTTCTGTCTTCACACCCTGGTCGAGGAAGAAGTCATTTCTCCGATCCGAGCGGTCGTAGCTGACGTTGGCGTCGAAGTTGAGCCAGCCCAGCGGGGAGTAGCGGCCAGCGAGGCTTCCCTGCGTTCGCGCGCGCTTGCGCTGGCTGTCCTCGGTGGAAAGCACGTACAGCGGGTTTTCTTCGCGACCTTCGAGCGGATCGCCCTGGAAGATGAAGGGGGTGCCGTCGGGGTCGGGAACGCGGAGGTCCACGTCCGGCGCCTGGTTGATGAGATCGAAGAACGTGTCGCCGTAGAGCTCGTGACGAAGTGACCGGCTGTGATAACCGCTGAACGAGAGCTTGAGACTCTCGACAGGGCGATGGTCGAGATTCAGCCGAACGTTGTTCTGCTCGTACTTGCCGCTGTTGAGAACGACTCCGTCTTCGCGCGTATTGTTGACCGAGAGAAGCCAGTTCGTCTTCGCTCCGCTCTGGGCGATGCTCACGGAGTTCTTGGTGAACTGGCCGGGATCGAAGAATCTGTTGACCTGATCGTAAACCGGATCGGCGTACGCGACGTCCTGGAAGCGCGTGTAGGCCGGCTTGGCAATGCGCTGGGCGCGCGACACGACCTTGCCCGTCGCGTCTATATACCGGCCCTCTGCGTTCGTCTGATAGTAATGGTTCTGCGCCCAGTGGATCTTGCCGCCGAGCTCATTGGTTCCGAATTCGGTGCGCGCGGTGACGTGAGTGGCTCCTTCCGCGAACCCGGTGCCGCGCTTGGTGGTGATCTGGATGACGCCGGCGGCTGCCCGTGATCCATAGAGAGACGCGGCGGCGGCGCCCTTCACTATCTCGACACTTTCGATGTCCATGGATTCGAGGTCGGCAGTGGATCCGCCGAACGACTGGCTGAGGATGACACCATCCATGACGATGAGCGGCGAAGTGGATTTGTTGATGCTCGTCGGCGAGCGGAGAAGAATGTTGGTGCCGCTCCCCGGCTGTCCGCTCGGCACGACGGTGACGCCGGCAATCTTGCCCTGAATCGTCTCGATGGCATTGGTTGCGGGAACAGGCGCGTTCTCCGCGTCCACGCGGCCGACCGTGAATGGAACGCGCGTGCCGCTCGTCGGATCAACGACGCCTGTCGTGACGACGGCCTCGAGCGTGAGGCCGACCGGCTCGAGACGGATGTTGAGCGACGATGCTGCGCCGCTTCCGACGTTCACGCCGGGAATGGTGAGAAGCCGATAGCCAAGCCGGCGCGCGATGACGGAATGCCTTCCCGCCGGCACGCCGTTGAGCGTGTATCGTCCGGCGTCATCGGTGACAGCTCTGAGGCGCGTGCCGCTGACCGATACCTGCACCGATGGAAGCGGACGGTTGTCCGACGAGTCGGTGACCACACCGGTGATACGGCCGGTTGACGCGGCTGGCACCTGTGCGTTCGCGCGGGGGATGGCGGCGAAGAGCAGGAATCCGGCGGCAGCGAGAGCGAGGTAATGGGCACGCGGACGTGGCCAGGCTGAACGGCGAGCGGACATCACACCTCCAAGGCGTTGCGGGTTCGCGAGGCCAAAATGCGCCCCGTGTGACGCTGCCGTCAAGGCGACGCGAAAACAACCCGCTTCTTCAGATTGCTGCACTCGACCTTCGGTCCGCCGGAGCTGTTCTTCAAGGTCGCGGGCACGCTGGACTAGCGGGGCGGTTTTTCTTACATTTAGCTATGGCAACCACAACTCGTCCGACTTCGAGGCCCGCTCAACCGGCTGACACCGGGAGCGGGCTTTCGCGTCTGAGGGATACGGAGCTGTCGGTTCGGGGGACCGACCGCGTCCGGCAGGACATGGTCCTCACATTCGACGACGTCCTGCTGACCCCGCGGCACTCGGTGGTGCTCCCGAGAGACGTCAGCACCGCGTCGCGATTCACGCGCAAGATCCCTCTCAATGTCCCGTTCGCTTCGGCGGCGATGGACACCGTCACCGAGTCGGAGATGGCGATGGCGATGGCCCGCGCCGGCGGCATCGGGGTGATCCACAAGAACATGTCCATAGACCGCCAGGCGGCGGAGGTGGACCGGGTGAAGCGGTCGGAGAGCGGAATCATTCTCAATCCGATCACCCTGTCGCCCGACGCGACGCTCCGTGAAGCGGTCGCGCTGATGACGCGGTTCCGCATCTCGGGCGTGCCGATCGTGGATCGCGACGGTCATCTCGTCGGCATCATCACCAATCGCGATCTTCAGTTCGAGCGAAACCTCGATCAGCCACTGCGCGAAGCGATGACGTCCGAAGGCCTGGTGACTGCACCGGTTGGAACGACGCTCGACGAAGCCGAGCGAATACTGGGGAAGCACCGCATCGAGAAGCTGCCGGTTGTTGACGCCGAGGGCGCGCTGTGCGGGCTCATCACCGTTCGCGACATTCACAAGCGGCGCGAGTTTCCCAACGCCAACAAGGACGAGCATGGGCGGCTGCGCGTCGCCGCAGCGATCGGCGCATCCAACTTCCACGATCGCGCGCGCGCGCTGGTGGACGCCGGCGTTGACGTGCTGGTGATAGACACTGCGCACGGGCACAGCGAAGGAGTCCTCAAGGCGACGGCCGAAGCGCGCGAGGCGTTCCCCGACGTGCAGCTCGTGGCCGGCAACATTGGGACCCGCGAAGGTGCCGCAGCGCTTGTCGAGCGCGGCGTGGACGCGGTGAAAGTCGGAGTCGGGCCGGGCTCCATCTGCACGACGCGAGTCGTGACGGGTGTCGGCGTTCCGCAGCTCACGGCGATATTCGACGCGGTCGAAGGCGCTGGCGACGTTCCGGTCATCGCCGACGGCGGGATCAAGTATTCGGGCGATATCGTGAAGGCGATCGCCGCCGGCGCGTCGAGCGTGATGATGGGCTCGATGCTCGCCGGCACCGAGGAAAGCCCGGGCGAATCTCTGCTCATGGAGGGACGCCGTTTCAAGACGATCCGCGGCATGGGGAGCATGTCGGCGATGCAGGACGGAAGCGCCGATCGCTACTTTCAGGAAGGCGAGATGTCGCCGGAGAAACTGGTGCCCGAGGGGATCGAGGGCCGCGTTCCGTACAAGGGACCGGTGGGCGACGTGATCTTCCAGATGGTGGGTGGCTTGCGCGCGGGAATGGGGTACGTCGGCTGCGCTGACATCGAGGAGTTGAAGCGCGACGCGCAGTTCATCCGCATCACGGCCGCGGGCCTGCGCGAATCGCATCCGCACGATGTAGTCATCACGCGCGAGGCGCCGAACTATTCGGTCTAGCGTTCAGCTATTTCTCGGGTAGGCCAAACGGGGACTTGTTCCTTGACAATGCTCGTCGCCGTGCGACAACTTCTCCACGCTTTCCGCTGTGAAATACGAATAGCCGCTGCCTGGCAGGCCAGACATCGAGGCCCGCCGGCTCGTTGTACGTTCACATCCGCCGGATTCCGGAGACTCTCGAATGGGTATTTGGTCGAAGAAAAGCGTGGCCGCGCTGCAGGTAGAAGCGGTCGGAGAGGAGGGCACGCAAACACTCAGGCGTGCGCTCGGCGCGCTCAACCTCACGACATTGGGCATCGGGGCTATCATCGGCGCCGGTATCTTCGTTCTGACGGGGACGGCGGCGGCGCAGTATGCCGGGCCGGCCATCGTGTACTCGTTCATTCTCGCCGGGCTCGGCTGCCTCTTCGCCGGACTCTGCTACGCCGAATTCGCGGCGATGATTCCGATCGCCGGCAGCGCGTACACGTACGGATACGCGACGCTCGGTGAGCTCGTCGCGTGGATCATCGGCTGGGATCTCATCCTCGAATACCTGTTCGGAGCGGCCACGGTCGCGGTGGGCTGGTCGGGATACTTCTCCGCCTTCATGAACGAGCTCGGGTTCCGGATCCCAGTGCAGTTCACGGGCGCTCCGCTCGACGTTGTGGGTACGCACAACCTCGTCGCTTCGTCCATCTGCTACGATCCGTCCACCAACGAAGTCATCAAGCTCGCGGCCGGCTCGGTCTGCGACACGACGAAGTACACCATCACGCACGGCATCATCAACCTCCCTGCGATACTCCTCGTCGGTCTGATGACCATACTGCTCGTCATCGGCATCAAGGAGTCGGCGCGGTTCAACAACTACATCGTGTTCGTGAAGCTGGCTATCGTTCTTCTCGTCATCGGCTTCGGCTTCATGTACGTGAACTCCGATAACTGGCACCCGTTCATTCCCGAGAATACGGGAACCTTCGGGCAGTTCGGCTGGACGGGAATCGTGCGCGGCGCGGCGGTGATTTTCTTCGCCTACATCGGATTCGACGCCGTGTCCACCGCGGCGCAGGAAGCCAAGAATCCTCAGCGCGACATGCCGATCGGTATTCTCGGCTCCCTGGCGATATGTACGGTCCTGTACATCCTGATGGCGCTGGTGATGACGGGGCTCACGAGCTACAAGAACCTGAACGTGCCGCACCCGGTGTTCATCGCCATCGAGGCGGCCGGACCGGCGCTGGCCTGGATGAGGCCGATCGTCAACATCGGAGCAATCGCGGGCCTCGCGTCGGTAGTGCTCGTGATGCTCATGGCGCAGCCGCGCATCTTCTTCTCGATGTCGCGCGATGGCCTGCTCCCGCCGGTGTTCGGGAAGGTCCACCCGAAGTTCCGGACACCGTACATCACCACGATTCTGACCGGCGTGATCTGCGCCGTGGTCGCCGGCCTGTTCCCGATCGGACTGCTCGGCGAGCTCGTTTCCATCGGGACTCTGCTCGCGTTCGTGATCGTCTCGGCCGGCATCATCGTGCTGCGCAGAAAGAGCCCCGATCTGCCGAGACCGTTCAGGACGCCGCTGGTTCCGCTCGTTCCGCTCCTCGCCATCGCCATCTGCGGCTACATGATGTACAGCCTGCCGGGCGATACCTGGATCCGGCTGATCGTGTGGCTGGCGATCGGACTGCTCATCTACTTCATCTACGGAAAGGCGCACTCGCGCATCGGCAATACCGCAACGAGTGGTTGATCTTCTAACAGTATCGAACGACAGACGAGCTGCGATCGAGCGTCTCGCGCGGGAGTTCCGCGCGGGGCGCTCTGTCGTTCTGTCAACGCACATCAACGCCGACGGCGACGGGTGCGGCTCCGAGACGGCGCTGGCGCGAATCCTCATGTCGCTCGGGATGAAGGTCCAGATTGTCAACCCCACTCCCTGGCCCGAGATGTACGACTTTCTCCTCGGCGGTGACGTGACGGATGCCACCGCTCTCGGCGCGGCGGTGATGAAGAAGGCTGAGCTGCTGATCGTGCTCGACATCAGCGACGTGAAGCGGCTCGGCGGGCTCGCGGACACGGTGCGCGGGCTGCGCGTTCCGAAGCTGGTGATAGATCACCACATCCCGAGCGAGGAGCCGCCGGGCACCGAGATCCTCGCCGATACCGCGGCGTGCGCCACTGGCGAGCTGATCTTCGATCTCGCGGTGACGCTGGGAGTCGAGATCACGCCGCAGATGGCCGTGGCTCTGTACGTCGCGATACTCGCCGACACCGGCGGATTCAGGTTCAGCAACACGACTGCGCGCTGTCTCGCCATCGCGTCGCAGCTCCTCGCCGCCGGAGTCGAGCCGGAGGAGATGTACCGCCGCCTGTACGCGTCGCATCCGATCGGCCGGCTGCATCTGCTGCGTGATGCGCTGGCGACGCTCGAGGTTGATCCGGCCTACGGCATCTCGTGGATTTCGGTCGCCGCCGGCGCGGCAGAGGAGTACGGTCTCAAGTCCGATGATCTGGAAGGGTTGGCGGAGCATCCGAGGTCTGTCGGCGGGACACGCATGGCGATCTTTTTCCGCGACCTGGGCCACGGGAAGATCAAGGTGTCGTTCCGCAGCACTGGCGATGTGGACGTGAACGAGTTCGCGAGGAAGTTCGGCGGCGGTGGGCATGCGCGTGCGTCGGGGGCGTTGATTCCTGGCACGCTCGAGGAAGTGAGGCACTCCGTGGTCGCGGCTGCCCGCGAGTTCGTCGGAAGCGTCGAGGGGCACACCGCCGGCTGAAGGTCCCCCGTTGCAAGCCGTCCTGCCGGTCGTCCCTTGAGAGGAATGCCTCGTCGAAAAACTCCCCCCGGGTCACTGTACGGCGGTTATCAGCCCTTCACGGAGCCGGTGGCGCTTTCGGTGGTGCTGCCATGCTACCGCACCGCTGCGCTCGCGCGCCAGTCGGTGACGCGCCTGGTCACGGCGCTCTCCGGGCGAATCGATTCGTTCGAGATCATCGTCGTGGATGACGGCGCGGGCGACTGCGTCGTGGCAGTCGGAAACATTCCGCCTGGTCCCGGTGGAAACATCCGCGTCATCACGCTCCCGGAGAATCGCGGAAAAGGGAAGGCGGTGGCGGAAGGAATGAAAGCGGCCACCGGCGCGGTGCGCGTCTTCACCGACATAGATCTGCCGTACGGCACGACTCCCATCATGCTCGTCGAGACTCTGGTCCGGACGCGCGGCTTTCACATGGTGATAGGCGACCGGACATTCCCGCAGTCGCGATACGAGATAGCGCTGCCACTCGGACGACGGCTGGCATCTGGCGTTTTCTCGAAGATAACGGCGACGCTCATCACCGGCGGATTTTTCGACACGCAGTGCGGACTCAAGGGATTCCGCGGTGACATCGCCGGGGCGCTATTCGGGCTCCAGCGCGTGGACCGGTTCGCATTCGACGTCGAGCTGATCTACATCGCCCTCAAGTACGGGCTCGAGATCAAGCGCATCCCGGTGATACTCGAATCCAACGACACATCTTCCGTTCGCCTGGGCCGGGACGCCATGCGCACGTTCGGAGATGTCGCGCGCATCAAGTACAATCAGCTTCGCGACAACTATGCCAGTCCGCAGCTCGCGGGTCTCGTCGCCGGCGAATGCGCCGCGGCGTCGCAGCCACTCCGCACTCCCGCCTTCTCGCGGCCCGTGCTGAGCATCCAGAGATGAGCACTGCCGAAGTAATTGACTATGAGGAGCACTGGTCGAGCTCCGTCGAGACGTACGAGAGCCATCCGACCAGCCGCCATCGTCGTCGCTTCGTCATGAGCTGCCTGAGCGGGATCCACCCGCGGCCGGGAATGTTTGTGTTCGACTACGGAAGCGGAGCGGGGCTTCTCCTCGGGCAGATCCAGTCACGCTTCGGAATGCCGGAAATGGATTTCGGCGGGTGTGACATTTCTCTCGCGGGGATCGAAGCCGCGCGGAAGCGCCTTCCGGGCGCGACTTTCATCGCCGGTGAGTTTCCGGCGCTCGAGCGGGGAATCGACATCGCGATTACCTCCGAGGTCATCGAGCATACGGCGCAGTACCGCGAGGTCCTCGCGTGGCTGGCGGATCACATGAAATCTGGCGCGGACCTGATAATCACGACGCCGGGCGCCACACTCGACCCGCCGGATCATTACTACGGACACATCCAGCACTTCACGTTGGAACATCTTGGAGAGGTTCTGGGAGAGCTCGGCTTCACCATCTGCACTGCGCGCTACTGGGGCTTTCCTTTTTTCACGCTGCAGAAATGGGTGACGAAGCGAAACTTCGATCGCATTCGCGACCAGTACATGCACGGCGAGCTGAACTTGAAGAAGAAAGCCATTTTCGCACTTACGTACTACACCTATTTCGTGCACGACCTGTTTCCGAAGGGGCCGCAGATATTCATCCACGCGCGGAAGAAGTGATGCCATCGGGCAAATCCGTGCTTCAGATCAACCCCGGGCAGGCGCGTCCTTTCGCGCGCGTCGCCGTCGCCACGCTGAAGAACAACTGGGAGGTGCTGCTCATCCTCTCTCTCGCCGCTGCCGTATTTCGCCCGTGGTCGATGTCCATTCTTCCAACTTTCGACTTCTCGGAATTTCTGCCGCAGGCGGCTGCGCACGATTCCTCCATCGCGCAGTACATCGCGATCGTCGCCGAGCTTGGCACTCAGGGGCGGATGTGCCTGCTCCAGTATGTCCACATGGTGATCGCCTGGCAGGCGTTCGGAATGTGGGCGCCGGGCTGGCACTGGACGTACTTCGCGTTGTTGAGCGCGGTCGTGATCGCAGGGTGGAAGGTGATGCTTCGTGTCGGTGTGAGCCGGCCGGCTGCCACCATTGCGCTCACCGTATGGGCGATGATGGAACCGACCGCGGGAGCGTGGCTCCGTCCGACGGGAGAGCCCATCGCGCTGCTCCTCGCATTGCTAGCATTCCGCGTGGGATTAGGCTATGCCGACGCCAGTGACTGGCGACGGCGCGCGGTGATCGTCGTGTCGTGCGCGGTCGGCGCAATGCTCGCGAAAGACGTACTTGCCGCCATCGTTCCGCTCTGCTGGATCGGCACCCGGTTCCGCGTGCACGATGGGAACTGGGAGTGGACGCCATGGCAGCGGCGAGACACGATCCTCATCCTGGCCCTCGCTGCCGCAGTGCTTGCTGTAATGGTCCCGATCGCTTATGTGGCACTCAATGCCCCAAAGGGGAACTATGCCGGGCAGTTCGGTGAAAAGCTTTTCGACCTTTCAAATGCGGCCGAACGGCTGCAGGTCACCTTCCTCCCGCTCAGGGAACGAGCACCTCCACTTTCGCGGATCCTCAACGATCCGCTCTGGCGGCTCTGGATACTTGCACCCGGCCTGACATGGATGTGTGCGGTTGCCGCTGGTCTCGTGATCGGCGTGCGCCGCGGTCGCATATGGCCGATTGCGCTTGCGGGAGTCTGGAGCATCGTCGGAGTGGTCGTCTACGCTCCGTGGCCCGGCAGGGCGGCGTTCTACATGCTTCCGTTCGCGTTCGGCGCGGCGTTCGGAGCGGCGCATGCGCTGACTTGGCTTCTCCAGACCCGATCCACCGGCCGCATCTGCTTGGCCGGGCTGGCTTTCGTAATGGCAGTCACCACGTTCGAGGCGCGGGGTATCGTGTATGAGCACGAGCTTCGGATCGGCGTCGATCAGCACATCATGACCCGCATCGCCGAGATTGACGGCTCCGATCAGCTCATCGCCGCGGTCCCCAAACCAGCACCACCGGAGATGTGGGGTCTTGGGCGCCGCCTGGCTCAGTTCGGTCACCTGTACACCGGAACCCCGAAGGTACCGGGGTTCGATGTCAGTTGTGCCGAATCACGCCGTCTTCTGGAAAGCAACCCACGGACAATTGCCGTGAGCGAGGATCGCGCGTGTGGCATTCTGACCACTCGCTCCGAGCCGATTTCCATGTCGGTTCCGCGGTATCGGTGGCCACTCCTGACGGGATCATTTCATACCACTCGCACCGCCTATGTAACCCGGGGCGCCGCGGTAGGCGGGACCATCGCCGTCGTTGTCCGGTAGCCCAAAAACCTCCCGGCAGCTCAGCCGTGCGGGCGGTTGACACTCCGCTCGGCACTGAATCCTTCAGGGTAGCGCTTCTTCAGCTTCTCGACGTTCATCCGCGCGATATCACCCAGGCCGACTCCGATCCCGCGCGCGCCCATCGCGCAGTACCATAGAATGTCGCCGATCTCCTTCGCAATCTTATCCTTCGTGGCGTCGTCGAGCGGATGGCCGTGAAACATGACCTTCTTCACGTGGTCGGCGATCTCGCCCGACTCGCCTGACAGGCCAAGCGCGGCGGTGTTGAGCATGGTCGCCTGATTGGCGAGACTCTCCGGCGATGCGGTGCGCAGCGCCAGGGAAGCGTACACATCGAAATCGGAAAAGGACTCCGCCGCGTGAGCGTCCGTCACAGTGCCACCAGCCCGCTGTAAGTCTCCGGTCTCCTGTCGCGATAGAACTGCCACACATTCCTTACCTCGCGCACCTTGTCGAGATCGAGCTCCGCCGTCACGAGCTCCGTCTTGTCGCGGCTGCCCGTCGCGATGAACTGCCCGCGCGGATCGCAGAAGTAGCTCTGCCCGTAGAACTCGCCGATGTCCCACGGCTGCTCGTGCCCGACGCGGTTGATCGCGCCGACAAAGTATGCGTTTGCCACCGCGTGTGCTGGTTGCTCGAGCTTCCACAGGTACTCCGAGAGCCCGGCCACCGTCGCCGAGGGATTGAAGACGATCTCCGCGCCGTTGAGTCCGAGAGCGCGCGCGCCCTCCGGGAAATGCCTGTCGTAGCAGATGTACACGCCGATGTCGGCGTACGCTGTCCTGAATACGGGGTACCCGAGGTTGCCGGGCTTGAAGTAGAACTTCTCCCAGAAGCCCGGCGCGCAATGCGGAATGTGGTTCTTGCGATACTTGCCGAGGTATGTGCCGTCGGCGTCAATCACCGCGGCGGTGTTGTAATAGATGCCCGGCCCGTCCTGCTCGTATATCGGCACCACAATCACCATGTTGTGGTTCTTCGCCAGCTCCTGCATCAGCTTCGTGGTCGGCCCGTCCGGAATCTTCTCCGTGGTGTCGTACCACTTCGTCGTCTGCTCGGCGCAGAAGTACGGGCCGGTGAAGATCTCCTGCATGCAGATGATCTGCACGCCTTCCTTCGCCGCCTGCTCGATGATCGGAACGTGCTTGGCGATGTTGGCTTCGCGGATGGTCTCGAGCGGCTCGCTCGTGCTGCACGCATGCGTGGCCTGGATCAGGCCGCACTTCACGACTCTCGGCATTCTATTATTCCTGTTTCAGCTTTCGGTTCTTGGCTAATTGAGTCATCAAGCTGGCAAAATGGTCGTGCGCCCGCCAGCCATTTCTACTCGGCAGCGGAAAGGTCTTGTGAGACCGGTGTGACCGGTGAGTGAGGGTCAGGAAGCAGTCTTCTTCGTGCCCCGCATCAGAATAAGATAGAACGCGAAGCTCAGCGCAAAGGTGACGAACCACGCGTAAGTGTAGAGACGGTCGAACAGGTTCGGGTCCGCCACCTGGCCGCCGGGGGTCGTCGCGGCGTGGATGAACCCGGGAACCACCGGGAGCACCGCGATGACGAGCGCCGCCATGGCGCGCCAGTTCACCCCGCCCGCGTACGTGTAGCGCCCTTCGACCGAGAAAAGATCGCGAAGGTCGAGCTGCTGTCGCCTCACGATCCAGTAGTCGGCGATGAGAATGCCGCCGAGCGCGCCCATCAGGCTCGAGTATCCGATGAGCCAGGTGAAGATATAGGCGGCGGCGTCGGAGTAGAGCTTCCACGGCATCATCAGAATTCCGATGACCGCCGTGATGAGCCCGCCCGTCACGTAGGTGATGCGGCGCGGGCTGAGGTTGGAGAAGTCATTCGCGGGGGATACGACGTTGGCCGCCATGTTAGTGGTGAGCTGCGCCGCGAGAATTATCAGCGCGCCGAAGATGATCACCGCGGGCGACCCGATCTTCGTGATCAGCTCGACGGGATCCCAGATGGCTTTCCCGAAGATGACGATCGTCGCGCTCGTCACCGCGACACCGATGAACGCGAACAGCACCATCGTCCCCGGCAGTCCGAGCGCCTGGCCCATCGCCTGCGACCGCTGGCTCCTGGCGTAGCGAGTGAAGTCGGGGATGTTGAGCGAGAGCGTCGCCCAGTATCCGACGTTTGCGGTGAGCGCGGCGGGGAAGAGCGTCCAGAACGGCGTCGAGCCCTGCTGCAGCTTCACCGACTCAGTGAGAATGTTGCCGAGGCCGCCGCCATGCCGCACGGCCCATACGAGCAGCGCCAGGCCGCCGGCGAGAAGAAGCGGCGCCGACCAGCTCTCCAGCGCCTTGATCCCCTCAGTGCCCTTGAGGATGATGAAGACCTGGACCAGCCAGAAGATTCCGAACGCGATCCCAGTGTGCGCTCCGATCTGCGACCACCCGGACCATGCCGCATTGAGGAGCGCGTCGAGCGCCAGTCCGCCGATCCACGTTTGAATGCCGAACCAGCCGCAGGCGACGACCGCGCGGAGCATCGCCGCGACGTTCGCTCCCTTCACGCCGAAGCTCGCCCGGCAGAGCACGGGGAACGAGATGCCGTACCTCGTTCCCGCGTGCGCGTTGAGAATCATCGGGATGAGCACGATCACGTTCCCGAGAAGGATCGTGAACAGAGCCTGATACCACGTCATGCCCTGCTGCATCAGTCCCGACGCCAGCGTGTAGGTCGTGATGACGACGGCCATCCCGATCCACAGCGCGGCGATGTTGTAGGTGGACCACGTCCGCCGCGACGGCGGAGTCGGCGCGAGGTCCGGATTCCACAGCGGACTACTGGAGAGTTCAGCGTCGAGCTCTTCGGATGCGTGCATCTGACCTCAGGAGGATGCGTGCACTGCCGGATTGTGGTGCTGCTGCCTGCCGCCGTCGCGTGCTGTTGACGCTACCTGTGCATTCCGCTGAGCGGATTGAAGAACTGCAGGCCGAGGTCGAAGGTGAAGTAGTTCGCGCCCTGCTCAGGGGAGCCGGCGGTATTAGCTACGCCAGGCACCTTGTACTTAAGTTCTGCCCGACGTAGCGCGCCTGCGGCGTAAGGCGGAAGAAGCCGAGGAGCGGGATGTCCACTCCGGCGCCGACCTCATATCCCGGATTGCGATCCGTCGTGAGCTCGGTGGACTGGCTGCTGCCGTAGCCGCCCTGGAGCTCGTTGAACGTTACGCCACCCTTGATCCACGGACGGACCATGGAGAATCCCGGCGGAATCAGCTTCACGCCTGCGGCGAACCCCTGGAGCTTGTACTTGCCGTCCGTGTTACAGGTGGTGCTCTGGCAGTCGAAGTTGATGTGATCGAATCCGCCGTACACGCCGATCATGCCGAGCTGAAGGCCGGCGTCGAGTCCGTAGCCGAACCCTGACTTCGCCGCGTCGAGGGCCGCCGAGCTTGCTGCGGTGTTGTCGCTGAACGCTCCCGTCGGGATGCCTGCTCCGCCCCTCAGGCCGAAGTAAAGCCCTTGCGCGCTGAGCGGAGCTGCGCCGACGACCAGCCCGGACAATACCGCAACAACGCGTTTCGAGATTCTCATTGAGCTCTCCGGATCGAGTAGACCTACTGTAGTCCGGCGGTGGTGCGCGGCAGCCATTTGCCGCGTCCTTCCTTTCCAACAACGCGATAATCATCCACAATCACGTCGCCTCGCGATAGCGTCGTGCGCGAGAAACCCGCGAGATCCCATCCCTGGTACGGCGACCAGTCGGCATTGGTCTCCATCGTCTCGCAGTCCACTTTCATTGTTGTCTTCGGGTGGATTATCGCCAGATCGGCATCGGCTCCGACTTCGATGGCGCCCTTCCGCGGATAGAGTCCCATGATCTTCGCCGGATTGGTGCTCAGCTTCTGCACCATCTCCTCGAGTGAGATCCGGTTCTTCAGCACCCCGTGCGTGTACGTGATCGGCATCAGAGTCTCGAGCCCGGGCATCCCCATCGGGATCTTCGTCCAGTCACCGTTCCACATCGCCTTCTGCTCGCGCGTGAACGTGCACGTGTCCGTGGAGATGACCGACACCTCACCACTCTTGAGACCTTTCCACAGGCGCTCCGAATCCTTTGGAGTTTTGAGCTGCGGGCAGCATGCGAAGAGATGGCCGTCCTCTCTGTCGAACATGCTGTCGTCGAGCACCAGGTACTGCGCGCACGTCTCGGCGATCACCGGCACTCCGCGTGCCTGCGCAGCCTTGACGATGTCGGTGCCCTGCGCGGTGGACATGTGAACGATGTAGAGCTGCCCGCCGGTCACTTCGCTCCATGTCACTACACGCTGAATGGCTTCGGCCTCGATGAAGTTGGGGCGCGTCATGCGATGGAGCCGCGCGCCGTACTGCTTCATCAGCTCGGGCGTGTGGTGCCGTGCGATCAGCTCGTCGAGCACGCGTGACGACTCGGCGTGCACCAGCAGCATCGTGCCGTACTCCTTCATCTTCTCGAGCGTGCCGAAGAGCGCGCGATCGTCGGACTGCCACCCCTCGGACTCGTAGATCAT
The DNA here is from genome assembly GCA_030647905.1 of Gemmatimonadaceae bacterium. Taxonomy (NCBI): domain Bacteria; kingdom Pseudomonadati; phylum Gemmatimonadota; class Gemmatimonadia; order Gemmatimonadales; family Gemmatimonadaceae; species Gemmatimonadaceae bacterium. The sequence continues at coordinate 118,935 of JAUSJA010000017.1, forward strand.
GAACTCCTTGAAGGTGGTGAAGCCGCGGTCCACCATGCCCTTGATCTGGTCCTTGTGCTCGTTGTAGCGGGTGATGCAGATGTGGAAGGTGTAGTCAATGAGCGCCTTGCCTTCGGCGCGAGCCATCCATTTGTCGGCGGCGTCGTTCAGGGAATCGCCGGCGTAGGGAATGGCGAAATCAATCAGCGTCGTCACGCCTCCCCGTGCTCCGGCGCGCGTGCCTGTGCGATAGTCGTCGGCCGAGACGGCGCCCATGAAGGGCAGCTCGAGGTGAACGTGCACGTCGAGCACGCCGGGGATCACGTGATGTCCCTTCGCGTCGACGATCTTCGTTGCGGCACCTGCTTCGAGATCAGGGCCGATCGCGGCGATCTTCTCGCCGGAGATGCCGATGTCGGTAACACTGGTCCCGCGGGGGGTGACGACGTTGCCGCCCCTTACGATCGTGTCGAATCTCACTTCCGCTCCATTATTGAATTGCCTCTCGTGCGATCAGGCGGATTCTGCGCCCGCCTCAGGCGGCTTCGACCGTTCCCAGCGCGTGGTGAAACACATCGAGCGCGAAATCCGCGTCGGCGGCGGTGATGCACATCGGCGGCTTGATGCGGATGACGTTGCCGTCAATTCCACCCTTGCCGATGAGCACTCCCATGACGCGCGCTTCCTCGAGCACCTGCAGCGTCTCCGCCTTCGCCGGCTCTTTGGTACCGCGATCGCGCACGAGCTCCACGCCAAGCATGAGGCCCATGCCACGGACGTCGCCGATGAGCTGATGCTCGTTCATCAGCTTCTTCAGCCCTGCTTTCAACCGCGCGCCCACGACGCGCGAGTTCTCCTGAAGCCCGTCCTCGTCAATCACGTCGAGGACCGCCGAGCCAGCCGCCATGCACACCGGGTTGCCGCCGAAGGTATTGAAGTGCACCCGCTGCGTCAGTGCCTGGGCGATCTCCATTCGCGTCGTCACCGCCGCGAGCGGAACACCATTGCCGATGCCCTTCGCCATCACAACGATGTCGGGCACCACGTCGAAGTTCTGGAATCCCCAGTAGTGGTCGCCTGTCCGCCCGAAGCCGGTCTGGACCTCGTCAGCGATGCAGAGACCGCCATACTCGCGCACGACGGCGTACGCCTCGCGCAAATAATTCCTCGCCCCGTGCGTCGCCCCGCCCACTCCCTGGATCGGCTCGGCGATGAACGCCGCCACTTTACCCGGGGTCGAGAAGCGGATGAGATCCCTGATGTCGGCCGCGCTCTTCGACGCGATCTCCTCGGGCGTGCCGGTGAAGGGACTGCGATACGGATCGGGATTGATGACGTGATGGATCCCGCTGTTGATGTTAACTGGATACTTCCACGTGCTGTGCGACGTGAGGGTGTTGCTCGACGGCGACGCGCCATGATACGCGTTGCGCAGCGCGATCACGTCGTTGTTGCCGGTGTACAGCCGCGCGATCTGGACCGCGAGATCGTTGGCCTCGCTGCCGCTGTTCACGAAATAAGTGACATCGAGCCCCTTCGGCATCTTCGATGCGAGCTTCTTTGCGAACGCCGGCATTCCGGGATGCAGATAGATCGTCGTTGCGTGCTGGAGTGTGTCCACCTGCTGGTGAATCGCCGCCGTCACCTTCGGATGGCAGTGTCCACAGGAAACCGTGACGATTCCAGCAAAGAGATCGAGATATCGCTTGCCGGTCTCGTCGAACAGCCACTGCATGTGGCCCTCGACGATCATCAGCGGATCCTTGTACAGAGTGGTAATCGCCGGGTTGGCGTACTGCTTCCGCATTGCGATGACTTCATCGCGTGACGGGCCGCTGTACGGACGCGGCATGTGATCGCACGGCGGCATCTGCGGCGCCGTGGCTCTCGTCGCTGCGCCGGTTTCGGCGCGGGGCATGGTCGCCGTCATCTACTTGACCGCCTGCGCCGTCTCGGCCTCGGCCGGCGCGGCATAGCCCTCGACGGGCTCGTAGCCGCCGGCATAATCGGAGGTGCTGGGGCGGCGGATCTTCGACTGTAGCACCACGCGGTCACGCCGTGACCCGCGGAAATCCTCGAGCGAATTGAAGCCGTGCTTCTCGAGAAACGCCCTGTATCCCTCATTGAGCCGCTTGATGACGTTCGGTCCGATTGCGTGATCGAGCATCGCCGCAGTGCACACCTGCACCGTGCCACAGCCGAGCGCGAAATAACTGGCTGCCTGCGACATGTCGGAGATCCCGCCGATTCCGGAGAAGCTCCTGTCGGGAAACGCCTGCGTCAGCTGCGCCATCTTGGCGAGCGCCATCGGCAGAATCGCCGGGCCGCCGAGGCCGCCGCTCGACACGAATCCATCAACGTTGATCTCGAAGTCGAGCGTGTCGGGGTCAATCAGCGGCAGTGAAGGGAAAGTGTTCGACGATGCGATTGCATCGGCGCCGCCGGTGAAACACGCGCCGGCTTCAACGACGATGTCGGCGGTGGCCGGCGTGAGCTTGCACCACACGGGAACCTTGGAGACTTCCTTCACTGCCTCGGTAACCGTGGAGCAGAGCACGGAATCCTTGCCGATGTTCGATCCCATGTCCTTTCTGTCCATGTGGGGACACGAGAAGTTGAGCTCGAGCCCGTCGGCCCCTGCGTTCTGGCATGCTTGCGCGAGGAGCTGCCAATGCCCAAGCTCCTTGTCGTTGCCGGAGCCGGCCATGATCGAGGCGATGAGCACCTTGCCCGGATGCGCGTCCTTGATGCGGCGGATGCGCGGCTCCCACCAGTCAATCGGCTTGTCGGAGATAAGCTCCCAGTTCCACGACGAATGCAGCGCCGTGTTGTCGCGCTTCTTCATCGAGACCTGCGCGCTCTCGGTGGACGTGCGCATGAACTTCGCCTTCGCACCGTAAACGTTCACCACGGGATGCAGGCCGATGGTCTTGGTCACGACGCCACCCCATCCGGCGTCGAACGCCCGCATGATGTTGCTCTCCGACTCCGTCGGCGGCGCCGAGGAGAGCATGAAGGGGTTTTCGAATTGGATCCCGGTGAACTTTACCGAGCAGTCAACAGCCATTGCTGCCTCCATAAGCGTTTCCGGCCGCGGCGGCCGGTCAGGACATCCAGTTTGTGCCGTGCTCCCTGTTCCATTTCGTCGTCATCTTCTTCGATTGCGTCCAGAATTCGATCGAGCCGCGGCCGGTGATGTCGCCAACGCCAAAGCGCGACTCATTCCATCCGCCGAACGAGAAGGGCTCGCGCGGAACCGGCACGCCGACGTTGACACCGACCATTCCCGCGCTCGCGCGCTCCATCACGTAGCGCGCGGTGGCGCCGCTTTCCGTGAAGACGGACGCGGCGTTTCCATATGGCGATGCGTTCTCGACGGCCAGCGCCTGGTCGAGATCCTTCGTGCGGATGATCACCAGCACGGGCCCGAAAACTTCTTCCTGCGCGATGCGCATGTCGGGCGTCACGTGATCCATGATCGTCGGGCCGACGAAGTATCCGCCCTCCTTGCCCGCGACCACTGTGTTGCGGCCGTCCACCAGGATGGTGGCGCCTTTCTCTTCGGCCTCCGTGATGTACCGCTCGATTCTCTCTCGCGCTGCCGCCGAGATCACGGGGCCGAGATTCTTTCCGGGCACGACTGTCTTTGCGTGCTCGATGATCCGCTTGATGATGTGATCCGTGTTCGACACCGCCACCATCACCGACGCCGCCATGCAGCGCTGTCCGGCGCATCCCGACATGGACGCGACGACGTTCGACGACGTCATCTCGAGGTCGGCGTCAGGCATCACGATCAGATGATTCTTGGCGCCGCCGAGCGCGAGCACGCGCTTGAGATTGGCGGTGCCGCGTCGGTACACGAGCTTTGCGATTTTCGTCGAGCCGACGAAGCTGATGGCCTCGATTCCGGAGTGATCGCAGATCGCCTCGACGACGTCCTTGCCGCCGTGCACCACCTGGAACACACCCTCGGGAAGTCCCGCTTCCTTCAGCAGCCCGGCGATCCTGTTCGCGCTGAGCGGAACGAGCTCCGACGGCTTGAGGATCAGGCAGTTGCCGAGTGCGATGGCGTTGGGGATGGTCCAGTTGGGGACCATGTTCGGGAAATTGAACGGCGCGATCGAAGCGACGACACCGAGGGGAAAGCGCTCGATCCGGCATTCGACGCCGCGGCTCACCTCGAGCACTTCGCCCGCCGTGATCTGCGGCAGCGAGCAGGCGAACTCGGTGAGCTCCATGGACTTGAGGATCTCCGCCTTCGCCTCGGCGTAGATTTTCCCGTTCTCTTCGGTGACGAGCGCGGTCAGCTCTTCGATATCGCGCTCAAGGAGGTAGCGGTACCGGTAAAAGATCTGGACGCGCTCCTTGATGGGAAGCGAGGACCATGCCGGAAAGGCCGCCTGGGCGACCGCGACGGCTCTGTCCACGTCGCGTCTCGACGACAGCGGTACCTTCGAGATGACCGAACCATCGCTCGGATTGAACACGTCGAGGAACTCGTGCTCGCCCGTCACGAAGTCACCGGCCACGTAGTTCCGGACTTCGGGGTATTTCATGCCAGTCCTGCAGAGGGTGATACTGTCTGCAAACTGTCACGCAAACCATTGCCGGGCAAGGGAAAAACACCCCCTTGGCGAGGCGGAAACTGCGCGTCCGGGTGGCTCCGCGGCGGTGCGGAATCTATCTTGATAAGATGAGATCTCTGGGGCGGAAACGGACTCGGTCGCAGGTGGCGATCGAGAAGAGCATCGAGACGGTTCTCATCGAGGTGCAGCCGCTGCTCAGAATGGAGCATTGCCGGCTCGAGCTCACGAGCTTCACGACGGACACCGGCGTTCTCGTCGTCAGCATCGAAGGCTCGTGCTCCGACTGCGAGGTCTCGCCGGCGACGTTCTCAACGGCGATCGCCGCTCACGTCAAGCAACGCGTTCCCGAAGTCCTCAACGTCCGCTTCGCCGACTGACATTCGGAACGGGCGGACGAAGCCGGCCGATTAGCTTTCGAAGGTATCTTCATCGCCCCCGCTCCAAGGATCCATCCAGAATGCCCGACAATCTCCAGGTCCGCGTGGACACCGCGCTGGCCAGCGTTCGCAACAACCGACTCGGCCTCAACATTCTCGAAGCGGGAATGGTGCGCGATCTCGCGACGACCCTCGACGGAAAAGTGCGCTTCAGCGTGCTCCTTTCCTCAGCCGACGACGCGTCTCTTGTTCGCGACGCCCGCCAGGTGGTCGAGCAGGTGCCCGGCGTCACCGACGTGCGTGTGGACGTGAAGGACGCCGCGCATCCGGGTGGCGGCAGCTCCGTGTCGGCCGCGCCGACCAACGACGCGATTCCAAAGTCGCGCGCTGAAGGAAAGTCCCGTGCTCTCCCGGTGATCGGTCAGGAACCGCAGTCACAGCGCGCCACCGTCCCCGCACCCACTCCGGTCAACTACCCGAATCTCGGCACGGTCATCGCGATCTCGAGTGGCAAGGGCGGTGTCGGCAAGTCCACCGTCGCCACGAATCTCGCCGTGGCGCTGGCGAAGCAAGGCGCGCGCGTCGGTCTCATGGATGCCGACATCTACGGCCCGAACATCCCGCGGATGATGGGAATCAACAAGCCGCTCGAGGTGGACGCGGACGCGCACATCATTCCGCTCGAGGCGCACGGCATCAAGCTCGTGAGCATCGGGTTCCTCATCGAGCGCGATCAGCCGGCGATATGGCGCGGCCCGATCATCATGAAGGTCATCACGCAGTTCCTGCGCGACGTGAACTGGGGGCAGCTCGATTTCCTGCTGGTGGACATGCCTCCGGGCACCGGCGACGCGCAGCTTTCACTCGTTCAGGCGACGCATGTCAGTGGCGCTGTCATCGTCACCACACCGCAGGACGTCGCGGCGGGCGATGCGCTCCGCGGCGCGAAGATGTTCCAGCGTGTGGATGTGCCGGTCATCGGCGTGATCGAGAACATGAGCTGGTTCGACTGCCCACACTGCGGCAAGCCGATGAGCATCTTTGGATCAGGTGGCGGAGAGCGTCTCGCGAACGAGCTCGGCGTGCCGCTACTCGGGCAGATTCCGCTATATCCGCAGGTTCTCGTGGGTGGAGATGCTGGGTTGCCCATCGTGGTGGGAGAGCCCGAATCTGCGGCAGCTGTCGCTCTGCTGAAAACCGCCGAGCGGATTGCGGCTGCCTACCCCTGGAAAGACTAGCCGGCCGGGTAACGGTCTCGTCGGTCTCACTAGCACTTCCCGCTGCCCCACAGAGTAGCCAGCGGGCGCGCGACCACCTAGACCTGCTTGAAATCGCCCCGCCAGTAGGACAGCAGAACCGCGCCGAAGCCGGTGGTGACGGCGATGAACGTCACTGCGCAGGCAAACGATTCGAGCATCGCTCCGAGTAGTGGCACGCCGCTGAGCGCCGCGGTCACGAGCCAAAGCCCGAGATAGACGGCGGTGCCGGTGAAGAAAGCGCGAAGCATCGCGCCGTTCGGCGTCTCGTCGCGACTCTTTCCGCCGGTGATCGCCGCGCCGGTCATCGTCGCGACGGCGATGAAGCCGAACATCGCGATGCCCGCGACAACGACCATGAAAGCGACGAGCCCGAGCGGAATGAGCAGGATGCCGATGAGCGTAGCGGCGAGCAGAACCACCACCGCGACCGCGCCGGGCAGGATCGCGAGCTGACCCACGAGCCCGCTGCCGAGGGACTTGCCGACCCCACGCTGCATCGTGTTGATGACGATCTGGAGCTTGTCCGCGCCGAGGGCCATCAGCGTGAAGCCGACGATCCCGACGATGAGAATCCAGCCGATCACGATACCTGGCATGTCAGGCGGCCTTCCGGCTGGCGGATGCGGCCGCGCGGAGAGCGGCGGTGGCGGCGACCACTCCGGCCGCGAAGGATCCGATCACCGCCACGCCCGCAGTCGTTCCGGCAGTGGCGGCAGCCCCTGTCGCGGTGCTTGCGGCCGATGCCGAGGCATCGGTGGCGAGCGCGGTGAGGAAGGCGACAGTGCTCTGTCCGAATACACGTGAAACGAGCAGCAGCAGATCCACGTTGAAGAACGCGACGAGCGCGACAGCCGTCATCGTGACGCCCAGGGAGGCGATGAGCGCGGCGGCGGCGATGCGGGCGGGGATCGAGCGGCGCAGGTCTGTCTGAGGAACCTGGGAGGCGGTGCGTCTCTCGATCGGAGCGGACCAGGCGGGCGCGATGGCCCGCCTGTCAGCGACTGCGGGGACCTGAGCGGCGCCTGGGATGCGCACCCGCGCCATCACCTTGTCCGCGAATTGCGGAGACGGCGAAAAGGACGGCAACTGCTTCATTGCCGCCGCGATCGGCGCGAACTCTTCGTCTGAGTAGTTGTCTGTCAAAAGATCCTCACGAAGGGATTACGGCGGGCCGCGGGCCCGGGTTTCACGATTCTCCAAATCATTTTCCGGGCCGGAGTGGGGTCATCTCACGTCTCCCAGGGCCGCCCTGAGCTCATGCCGCGCGCGGTGGATATACGTCTTCACCGTTCCCAAGGGGAGCTTCACTATCTCGGCTATCTCCTCGTACGACTTGTCCTCGACGTGCCTGAGCATGATGCAGGCCCGGTACTCGGGGCGGAGCTGGCCGATCGCTCGCTCGATTGCCGTGCCCAGCTCCCGCGACTCGAGCTCTTCGAGCGGTGACTGGCCCGGCGAGACGACGGCGATGGACGTGGCCTTGGCGCTCTCCGACGTGACCGCGTCGGGCGCGCCCTCGATGCTGATCGTGTCAACGCGCCGGCGGCGCAGGTGATCAATGGTGAGGTTGTTCGCGATCTTGAACAGCCAGCTCGAGAATTTGAACTCGGGGCTGTAGCGATCGATGTTGTTGAGGACCTTGATGAAGGTCTCCTGCGCAAGGTCCTCCGCCATCTCGCGGTCGCGCACCATGCGGAAGATGAGCGAGAACACCGGTCGCTCGTAACGCGCGACAAGCTCGCGGTATGCAGCTTCCGATCCCTTCCTCGCCTCGGCGACGACGGCCGGATCGGAAAGTGTCGAGAGAGGGGGAGAGTCGGCTCCGGCAGGCATGGGCGGAGACAAAGCTAGCTTGCCCCGATGGTATGCGCGCCGTCAACTTTCGCGCGATGCCAGGACCAACGGACGACGAGACCGTGATTGTTGCCGGACGCCCTTCGCTGATCCGCGCGATCGGCAGATGGGCGCTCACCGCAGTCGTCATCAACAGCGTGATCGGTAGCGGCGTTTTCGGGCTGCCCTCGTCTCTGGCGGGGTTCGCCGGAGAGTGGAGCCCTGTCACGGTACTGATAGCGGGCTGTGGCATCTTCGTGATCGTGCTCTGCTTCGCCGAGGTAGGCAGCAGGTTCGATGGCGCTGGAGGGCCGTATCTCTATACACGCGAAGCGTTCGGCCCCGCTCTGGGCTTCCAGATCGGATGGCTTCACATATGGACTCGACTGCTCGCATGCGCAGCCGCGCTCAATGTTCTCAGCTCGTATCTGGCGCCGCTCATCCCGTGGGCCGGAACCCCGGCTGGCCGGGCGTCGGTGATGATCTTCGCTATGACTCTCGTCACCGTGATCAACGTAATGGGTGTGCGCCAGGCCGCGTGGACCGTCAGCGCTTTCACCATCGCGAAGCTTCTCCCGCTTGCGCTGCTGATCGTGCTTGGAGTCTTTCAGATCGACCGCGACGTCATTGCGACTCAAACCGTCGCCGAGCCGAAGTGGACCGAAGCGGTGCTTCTGCTGGTGTTCGGGTATGGCGGATTCGAATCCGCCGTCGTTGCCGGGAGCGAATCACGTGATCCCAGACGCGACACTGCATTCGCGCTCATCACCGCGATGCTGGCGATCACGTTGATCTATTGTCTTGTGCAGCTCGTGGTGGTCGGCGTGCTTCCCGACGCGGCTTCGAGCAAGGCCCCCGTTGCTGAGACTCTCGGTGTGCTTCTTGGTCCCGCCGGGCTGCTCCTCGGCAGCATCGCTGTCATCGTCTCCGTCTATGGATGGCTAACCGGGTTCTCGCTCATGGGGTCGAGAATCTTCTATTCGATGGCGGAGCAAAACGAGTTCCCGCGGGCACTGGGAAGCGTGCATCCCAGGCGGCGAACACCGCACGTGGCAATCATCATCAATTCTGCAATCGGGCTCGGCCTCGGTCTGGTGGGCAATTTCGGTCAGCTGGCGACGTTCAGCGCAATCGCCCGGCTCGGGATCTACATTACGACGTGTGCGGCGCTGATCGCGCTGCGAAAGAAATCCGGGGAGCCTGAAAGCTACCGCGCCCCGGGAGGAATCGCTCTCGCGGCAATCGGGATTGTGTTCTGTCTCTGGCTGTTGAGCACGCGGAGTCTCGCGCAGGCATGGTTCCTCCCTGTAATCGTTGCTGTGGGAGGATTGGTGTGGCTCGGGATGCGTGCGCGGCGGGCATCGGTAAGCGTGTGACGACTGCGGGGACAAAGTTGGCTTGCCCGGTGGCATGCGCGCCGTCAACTTTCGCGCGATGCCAGGACCAACGGACGACGAGACCGCGATCCGCGCGGCTGAAGGCGGGGCGGAGAAGAGCGGTTACGTTCGCGAGATCTTCTCGGAGATCGCTCCGCGCTACGATCTTCTCAATCATCTCCTCAGTCTCAACATAGACCGCGTCTGGCGCCGGAAGGCGATCGCCGAGCTGAACATCGGGCGACGGCCGGCGGGGCATTACCTCGATCTCTGCGCCGGCACTCTGGACATCAGCGTGGCGCTTGCGGCAACGAAAGGATTCGCCGGGTCAGTGATCGGTGCCGATTTTGCGGAGCCGATGCTTAGAGCGGGACGCCGAAAGATCGGCGCGGCGAAAATCGCGCCGGTCACGGCCGACGCGCTGCTGCTGCCGCTGCCCGATGCCTGCATGGCCGGCGCGATCGTCGCGTTCGGAATCAGGAATGTCGCCGATCCCGATGCCTGCCTGCGGGAAGTGCACCGCGTGCTCGAGCCCGGCGCGAAGTTCGTCATCCTCGAGTTCTCCACGCCGCGATCGCCGCTCATCAACGCCGCGTACCAACTCTACTTCAATACTCTTCTTCCGGCGATCGGCGGATTGATCAGCGGGCATCGCACCGCCTACCGTTACCTGCCGCGGTCGGTCGCGAATTTCCCCGTTCAGGAAGAGCTCGCGCGGCGGATGACCGACGCGGGGTTCAGGAACGTGTGGTGGCGCTCGCTGACGCTCGGCATAGCGGCCATTCATTCCGGCGAGCGTAACTGACGCCGTCAATGCAGCCGGGCGACTCGGCGCCGCGAATGCGTCAGGGGATCGCGTCAGCGCCCAGCTGCTGCACCGCCGCGTCGCCGACGTGCACGCCGTCGCTGGCAGCGTCCGCGAAGGCGACGCCACGCAGTCCGTTACCCGTCATGCTCAGCCCGGGCAGCGCCTCGATCGCATCGGCGATGCGCGCCACGCGCGCGGAGTGTCCCATCTCATACTGCGGGATCGCGCGCGGCACGCGCACGACGTGCTCGAACACCGGCGCGTCCGTCATGCCGTAGAGCCTCGCGATCTCCGCGCGCGCGAGGGCGGCGAGTTCGGCCTCTGACAGCGCGCCGGCCTCCGGATCCACCGCCCCGCCGAACATCGCGCGCACCAGCACGTGCCCAGCCGGGCCGCGTCCGTGATAGAGATGCGTCTCCCAGAGATTGCCCAGCATCCGAAACCCTTCGCCGCGAGCGATCAGCACACCGAAGCCGATGGGAACCCTGGCCGCCGCCGCCGGCCCGAACCCGAGCGCGACCACGGCAACGGGCGGGCACGAAATCGCCGTCAGTTCCGCCGCCAGCGGCGCGTCGTGCGGCTGCATCAGCGGCGCCATCGCCCACGGCTCGCCGGCGAGGATGACTGCATCCGCCGGGATCACCTCCGCATCTCCATCCACCGCGACGCTCCACCCGTCGTTCGTGCGACGCAGCGCCCGCACTTCCGCGCCGCACCGGACGGCGAATCCGCCGCGCTCGGCGAGCGCACGCGGCAACTGTTGCATGCCGCACCGGAATGAGGTGAGCGCGCCCGAACTCGCCCAAGCGCGCCGTGCGATCATCCCGCGAATCAACGATCCGTGCTCCCGTTCGAGCGCCGCCATCCGCGGAAAGGCCGCCCCCAGCGAGAGACGCCGCGCGTCGCCCGCGAAGATGCCGAGCGCCATCGGCAGGATCATCCGGTCGGCGACCTCGGCGCCGAGACGCCGCGCCGCGAAGGTCCACACGGACTCGTCGGCGGAGTCGCGCCGCGCCGCGATGAAGGGCTCCGCCAACATGCGCGCGACGCCGCGCGGCCCGAGGATCCCTTCGCGCAGGAGGCCGACGGGGTTCGGAACGATCCGCCGCATGCGCCCGGCGCGAAAGAGAAAACGCCGGGCCGACGCCCGGTTCGCCGGCGCCCGCTCGTTCGCGAGGCCGATCCCGTCGATGAGGCGCTCCATCTCGGGACGTCCGCCCAGAAAGCCGGACGGGCCTCCCTCCACGAGCCAACCGTCGCGCACGATGCTGCTCGCCTTGCCGCCGACGGCGCCGCCGCGCTCGAGCACAAGCACCTCGAGGCCGCCTTCCACGCGCGGGGCCGCCTGGCGCGCGGCCCATGCCGCCGCAAGTCCGGAGATCCCGCCGCCGACCACGACGAGGCGCCGCACAGTCACACCGTGCGGCTGAACACGGGCCGCGACTCGGCGTCGTGCTTTTCGCGCTGGTACCGGTCGAAGCACATCGCGAGGTTGCGCACGAACAGTTCGCCCACCGGCGTCGCCTCGATACGGCCGTCGCCGATCTTCACGAGTCCTTCGCGCTCGGAGGCGGCCAGCAGCGTGAGGTCGTCCGCGAAGTACGTCCCGAAGTCGAGGCCGAAGCGCCGCGAGATGTCGGCCGTATCGACACAAAAGTTGCACATCAGTTCGTGAATCACCGTCCGCCGGACCTCGTCGTCGGCCGTGCGCGCCACGCCGCGCGTCACTGGAAGCTGGCCCGCGCGGATGCGTTCCTCGTACGTCGACAGCTTCTTCTCGTTCTGCACGTAGGCGCCCCGCACGTCGCCGATCGCCGAGATGCCGATCCCGAGCACGTCGTCGCCTGGAATGACGGTGTATCCCTGGAAATTCCGCCGCAGCCGTCCTTCGTGCTTCGCCCGCGCGAGCTCGTCGTCGGGCCGGGCGAAGTGGTCCATCCCGATCGGCTCGTACCCGGCGCGGAGGAACCGCTCACGCGCGATGGCGAACAGCGCGAGCTTCGTGCGCGCATCCGGGAGCTGGTCTTCCTCGATCTTCTTCTGGTGCCCGCGCACCCACGGAACGAACGCGAACGAGTAGACGGCGGCGCGGTCGATGCCGAGGCCGACCACCGAGTCCACCGTGCGCTCGAAGCTCTCCGGCGTCTGCAGCGGCAGCCCGTAGATGAGGTCCACGTTGATGCCGCGAAAGCCGCGACTGCGGGCGTGTTCGACCAGCGCGGCTGTCTGCTCGAGCGACTGCACGCGGTTGATCGACTCCTGTACTTCCGGCGTCAGATCCTGCACGCCGAAGGAGATCCGGTTGAACCCCAGCTCCGCCAGCGCGTCGATGTGGGCGGTGGTGGTCACGCGCGGATCGGCTTCCAGGGCGAGCTCCGCGCCAGCCGCAAGGCGGAAGTGCCGCAACGTATGGCCGAGCAGGTCGGTGAGCTGCGCGGGCGAGAAATACGTCGGCGTTCCTCCGCCCAGGTGGAGCTGCGCGAACCGGCGCCGGTTGGGGAGCCGCTCCGCGAGCAGTTCGACCTCGCGCTTGACCAGTTCCAGGTAGGGCTCGGCCGCCTTCCGGTGCCTGGTGACGATCACGTGGCAGCCGCAGAAGAGGCACCGCTCCTCGCAGAACGGCAGGTGCATGTACAGCGAGAGCGGCGCATCACCGAGCTGGTCCGCCGCGGCCAAGCGGGTGAGGTAGTCGTCGGTGCCGATACCCTCGTGGAACTCGATCGCAGTCGGGTAGCTGGTATACCGCGGACCCGGACGATCGTGGCGCGCCAGCAGGTCCGCCGTCACCTGGCGAGCGACCGGGCGGGCATTCGCGCCCGAATCGAGGACGGAATCCGGGATGCTCATGAAGCCCTCTCTTCGTGCACGGCCGCGATGAGGGCGTGCACGCTGTCGATGGGAGTCTCCGGCATGATGCCGTGACCCAGATTCACAATGTGCCCGCGCGACGGCATGCGGGCGAGCAGCGCGCGCACGGCGAGGCGCGTGGGCTCGGGACCGGCGAGCAGCACCGCGGGATCCAGGTTGCCCTGCAGCGCCTTCGCCGCCGGCACGCGAGCCCGAAGGGCGGCGAGGTCCTCTCGCCAGTCCACCGCGAGCGCCTCGGAGGAGAGCGCCGCATACGCGTCCACCAGGTGCGACGCATCCTGTACGAACATGATCCGTGGCACGCCAAGCGACCGCGTCGCCTCGAAGAAGCGCACGAGATGGGGCCGCACCAGCCGCGTCCAGTCGGCGAGCGACAGCACGCCACCCCAGGTGTCGAAGAGTTGCACCGCGTCGGCGCCCGCCTCGACCTGCGCCGTGACGTACTGCACAGCCAGCGCGGTGAGCTTCTCGAGCAGCGCCGAGAGGAGCCCTTCGTCGCGCGCCGCGAGCGCGCGGAGCGCGGGGAACCCGGGGCTTCCCCGTCCCTGAACGAGGTATGCCGCGAGCGACCACGGTGCACCCGCGAAACCCAGCAGCGCGGCCCGGCCGCCCAGTTCTCGCTTGACGAGCCCAAGCGCCTCGATCACTTCTGGCGCGATCGTCCCCGGCGCGGGATCGGCGAGCGCGTCGACATCGGCGGCGGTGCGCACAGGCTTCGCCAGCACCGGGCCGGGATCGAATCGCACGGACAGGCCGAGCGCGCCGATGGGACTCATCAGGTCGGCGAAGATGATCGCCCCGTCGAGCGGAAAGCGTGCCAGCGGCTGCATCGTCACTTCGGCCGCCAGCGTTGCGCTCCCCGAAAGCTCTTCGAAGCTGTGGCGCGCGCGGAGCGCCCGGTACTCGGGCAGGTAGCGGCCAGCCTGGCGCATCACCCACACCGGTCGCCGATCCGTCGGTTCACCCCGCAACGCACGCATCAGCCGGTCGTTCATGATCCGCTCTCCTCGCCCGCGGAGACGAACCGGTAGCCGACGCCGCGCACCGTGTGAAAGAAGCGCGGCCGCTCGGGGTCGGGCTCGAAGCGCTTGCGCAGGCGCGCGATGAAGTTGTCGATCGTGCGCGACGAAGGCAGCACGTCGTCGCCCCAGACCTTCTCGAGGATCTCGTCGCGCCACACCACGTCGCCTTCGCGCTCGACCAGCACTTTCAGGATCATCGCTTCCTTTTGGGTCAGGATCTGGTCGCCGCCATCAAACGAGCGGCCGCGGAAACTCCGGAAGTCGAACTCGTTGCCGCCGAAGCGCGCGACGGGCTCGAGCGCCGTCATCGCGTCGTAGCGCGAGCGCCGGCGCAGGATCGCCGCGACACGGAGCAATAGCTCGCGAAGCTGGAACGGCTTCGGGAGGTAGTCATCGCCACCCACTTCGAGGCCGCGAATGCGATCGCCGCCTCCACCCTTCGCCGTCAGGAACAGGACGGGCGTGTCGCGTCCCTCGAGCCGCGCCGTCTGGCAGACGGTGAAGCCGTCCATTCCTGGAAGCATCACGTCGAGGATCACGAGGCCGTACTCCTGGCGCCGGATCTTGTCGAGCGCCATGAGACCGTCGCCAACGACATCCACCGCGTAGCCCTCCGCCTCGAGGTTCTCGCGAATGCCGCGGGCGAGGTTGACCTCGTCCTCCACCAGCAGGACGCGCGCCGTGGGGTTGCTCATGATGCGTGCTCCGTGGCCGAAGGCCAGCTCACAGTGAAACAGGCGCCGCGTCCCGGACCGGCGCTCTCACCGGTCACGCGGCCTCCGTCGAGACCGACGCAGCGCCAGACCAGGTACAGGCCGAGGCCGGTCCCGCCCGCCCGAGCGGAGCTGCCACCGTCCACGCGATAGAATTTCTCGAACAGGTGCGCCGTTTCGTGCGGCGGAAATCCGACGCCGTCGTCGCGGACTTCGAGCTGCACCCAGCCGTCCGCGCGGAACCCCCGCACGGTGACATGCCGGCCTCCGCTTGCCGCACGGATGCCGTTGTGGAGGAGGTTCCGCAGAACCGTCCGCACACCCTCGGGATCGGCCCAGATGACGAGAGACTCCGCGACATCGGTGTTCAGCGCCACCTCGTGTTCCGCCGCGTGCTCGCGCAACTCGTCGACGATGGACGACACCGCCCCGGCGAGCGCGACGCGTTCCGGCGCCGCGCGCGTCTCGGCGGCCGACAGCCGCGACGTGTCGAGGATGTTCCCGATCATCCGCTGCAGGCGGCCAAGGTCGGCGAGCAGTCGCTGCACCAGTTCCGCCCGCCGCTCCGCCGGGGGATCGCGCATCGCCAGCGTCTCCACCGAGAGGCGCAGGCTCGCCAGCGGGCTCTTGAGCTCGTGCGACACCGCGGCCAGGAAGTTCTCCTGACGCTGCCCGAGTTCCGCCTCCTCGCGCACCGCGCGGTACACCACCGCCATCGCCGCGAGCAGCACCGCGAGGAAGAAGGCCCCTTCCCACGCATAGCGATTGAGCCGATGGAATCGCGACGATTCCAGCTCGGCGAGGACACGCGGCGCGACCTGTACGGTCGACGAGTCCGCCGACAGCGCGATCTCGGGATAGATGAGCGCCACTTGACGCCACGCGGCACCGGTACGCAGCAGGGCGCGAGCCGACTCCGCCTCCGCCTCGTACGCATCCCGCAGCTGCGCCTGCACGCGCGCGGTGTAGCGAACCTCGTCGGCTATCCAGTACGCGAGTTGCGCGCTGCACACGGCGAGCAGCACGATGAACCCCATCTGCAGCGGGCGCGTGGAATGCCAGGGGCGGCGAAAGCGCCTCACGCGTGGCCCGCCGGGCGGGCGACGTCCGCCGCCTGCGCGCGTGCGAGCGCTGATCCGCGGATGCCGATGCGCACTCTCACGATTCGTCTCCCGCCGGTTCGAGGAATCCCGCACCCGCGCCCTCCGCCGCCTTGTGCAGCAGTTGAGCGAGATCCGGCTCGCTGTGCTCGAAGAACGCGTCCACTGCACTTGGCCCGGCCTGGAAGGCAAGATCGCGCAATCCCACCGACGGCACATGCGCGAACCGCCGCGCCAGCGTTTCCGCCCATCGACGAATCGTCTCGCGCTCGGTCTCGCCGAGGCCGGCGAGATCGCGCTCGAACAGCCGCTCCACCCCTTCCAGGGCTGTCTGGCGGTAGCGCAGGCGCATCTGCGCGATCATCGGCCCGATGAGCCGGTTCGCGGCGTGTCGCCGCAGATCAGTCAGCGCCTCGTCCACGATTGCTCGCGCCTCGGCGAACTCCATCAGGATCCGGCCGCGGTCGGCCGCGGCCTCCTCGCTGATGTCGTCCATCCCGACCCGCGGCACATCGGCGGCGGCCGCATCCTCGGGCGCCACGTTGGCGGGCACCCCCAGGTCCACCACCAGCGGAGACTCGCCCGAGGGCGCACGCGCCGCTATCCGCTCCAGGTCCGCCCGGGAGAGCACCGGCTCGCGCGCCCCCGTGGCGACGACCACGACTTCGACACCGTCCGGGGCGGCACGGAATGCGTCGAGCGCGCGGCTCTCGCCGCCGACGTCGGTCGCCAGTGACTGCGCCCGTTCGAGCGTGCGATTGACGATGATCACGGGCACGCCGCGCGCCGCGAGTGCCCGCGCGCACTGGTCGGTCATCGGCGAGACGCCGACGAGGGCGACGCGCCCGGGCGTGCGCCCGATCCGCTCGATCACGTGACGCAGCGCGATCTCGGCGAGTGAGACACGGCCGATCCGACCTTCGGTCACCGGACGGACGTGCCTGGCGACCTTCATCGCCTCGGCGAACACGTTGTCGAGCCGCGGACCGAGCAAGCCAAGTGTCCGGGACTGGTCGACGGCCTCGCGCACCTGCCCCGCGATCTCGCGTTCGCCGACGCGAGCCGAGTCGAGCCCCGCCGTCATCAGGAAGAGATGCTCGGCAGCGCCTTCACCCTGCCAGATCCGCAGCGTGTGCTCGGCCTCGCCCGCGTGCGGCTCTCGTCCCGCCAGCGCCGCGAAGAACTGGCGCCGGCATGCCTCCATCGGCGTCGCCCGGTCGATGGCGAACGCGACCTCCACGCGGTTGCACGTCGCCAGGTAGACGAGCTCGCGGACGCCGGTCGTCGCGGCAAGCTTCGGCACTCGCTCCTCGCGTTCCTCGCGCGGAATCGTGAACGCGCCGAGCACGTCGGCCCGACGGTGTCGCCACGAGATTCCCACCACCCCTATCCGATGCATGCACGCCTCCGCCCACCAGTCGAGAGCGACGAGAAAGGAACTGCACGTGGCATTCTAGCAGTTATCCAACCGCCTGTGTCACAGTCTCGTCATGGACGTGAAAGTTCCGTGAAAGCTCCGACACGGGGTCAGCTGATCCCCGACAACGCGGTCAGCCGGCGGCGAGCCCCGCAAGCGCGTCGAGAAACGCGGATTCCGCCGCGACCGATCCGACGCGGAGGAAATGAGTGCCGCCAGCGTCGAGAAACGACTCGCGCCCGCGGATGCCGATCTCTTCGATCGTCTCCAGCCCCTCCGTGAGGAATCCCGGCGTGATGACCGCCACGCGGCGCACGCCGCGGCGCGGCAGCTCCTCGAGCACGTTGGCGGTCGCCGGCTTGAGCCACGGCTCGGGGCCGAACTTCGACTGGAAGGCGAGCGTCGCGCAGTCGCGCGGCCAGCGGATCGCTTCCAGGAAGGCGCGCGTCGTCGCTTCGCAGTCACGCACGTACACTCCGCCCTCCCGCCGGTCGTACCGCACCGGGATCCCGTGAAAGGAGACGACGAGATGTTCGATCTCGTGATCGGCCTTCGCGACGGCGCGGCGCCACTGCGTGGCCATCGCCTCCACATACCCTGGGTCCGCAGGGTGGATCAGTCGCTCGACCAGGCGGGCGGCGATCCCCGCGCGCTCGGCGGCCTCGCGGGCGCGCCGGAACGCGGTCCCGGTCGTCGCATCGGTACGGTGCGGAAAGAGCGGCGTGACGATCACCGGCCCCGCGCCCTCGCCGGCCAGAGCGTGCATCACCGTGTCGAGCGAGGGTTCGCCGTAGCGGTAGGCCGCGCTCACCCCGAAGCGCCCCGAGGCGCGCTCCCTCACGCCGGCCACGATCTGTTCGGTGGCTACGCGCAGGGGCGAGCCGCCCGCGCTCCAGATGGACCCGTACTGCTCCGCGACTCGCGCCGGGCGCTTGCGGAGCACGATCCCGCGCAGGATCGGCAGCCACAGCCACCGCGGTAGATCCACGACGGCGGGGTCGCTGAGGAACTCGTCCAGGAACTCGCGTACGGCGGCTGGACTCGGCTCCTGCGGAGTACCGAGGTTGACCAGTACGAGATGGGGCAGCGGATGGTCGGTCACCTAGGATACTTTTCGCGTCTTTCCCATCTCGGTGGGAAAGCGGCGAAACCACGACGAGAGGAGCAGCAGCTCGTCTATCTCGTGAGTCGGCACGCTCGTCGTCGGTTTCTCCTGGACGGAGAACATGTCCTCGGCGAGTCGTTTGAGTTTCGTTCTCTGCCAGGAGGTGCGCGGCTTGTCGAGCTCGGCGCGCACGACGCCGCGCTTGACGAGATACACGCGGTCCTCACCCTCGTGGCCCTTCACGGTGTACACGAACGAGAGCTTCTCGACGGCGAATCGCAGCCGTCCGAACTGTTCGCGCAGAACCTCGAGCCGGCCGAGCTTGTCGCGGTACGCCGCCGCGCGCTCGAATTCCAGCCGCTCGCTCGCCTCGTCCATCCTTCCGCGCAGCATCTCGATCGGTCCGTCGTTCGATCCGTCGAGGAACGCCCGCGCCATCGCCACACGCTCGTCATACTCGGCGGCCGAGCAACCGCCAACGCACGGACCCATGCACTTGGCGATCTCGTACCGGATGCATCCGGGGGTTCGCGACAAGAGCTGAAACAGCTCCTGCTGATCGCTGAAGTGCATCTCCATGTCCGACTTGCAGTCGCGGAGCATGAGCGCGTCGCTCAGCTCGCGTAGCGCCTCGCCGATGCGCTGCGCGCCGACGAACGGGCCGTAATAGACGGATGCGTCGTCGGCGGAGGCACCGCGGACTACCGTAAGCTTGGGAGCCGGGCGGCGCGTCAGCTTGATGAACGAGTAATGCGTGGCGTCGCGCTTCATCGCGAAGTTGAGGCGAGGGCGATACGACTTGATCAGCCGCAGCTCGCGCAGCAGCGCAGCGAACTCGCTCGGCGTGTACTCCCAGTCTATTGTCTCCGCCTCGCGCAGGATCCGCGCCCCCTTTTCCCCGGGATACGCGCAGCGGAAGTAGCTGAGGAGCCGGCTCCGCACGCGCTTCGACTTGCCGACATAGACGACTTCGCCGGTGGACGAGAGCATGCGGTAAATGCCCGGCCGGTCGGCGGCCCCTGCTCGAACGAGGTTCTTCATGACCTCGATCTGCGCGTCGCTGGTGGGCTCGCGCCGGTCGGATCCGCGTCGCCCGCGGCTCACCACTGGCACCGCGCGCAGAACACCGTCGCGCGTCCGTCAATGGCGTGGGTGCCGATCAGCTTTGCGCCGCAGCGCAGGCATTGCTCGCCTTCGCGCCCATACGCCTGGAGCTTTTCGGCGAAAGTGCCGCGCTGACCCCGGGCGTCGCGGTAGTCGCGGAAGCTGGTGCCGCGCGCTTTGATGGATTCCCGGAGGACGGCGACGATTTCGTCGCGGAGTGACACGGCTTCATCGGCTCCGATGGAGCTCGACGGCCTGGACGGGTCTATGCCCGCGCGCCAGAGCGCCTCGTTGGCGTAGATGTTTCCGATTCCCGCGATCCTGCGCTGATCCATCAAGACCTTTTTTACCGGCTGGGACGACCCCCGAAGAACGCCCGATAATTGGGCCGCGGTGAAGGTTCGGTCAAGTGGCTCTTTTCCCAGAGCGCCGGAGTACCCGGCGAATCGGGTCTCGTCCATCAGGGCAACGGTGCCGAGCCGTCGCACGTCGCAGTAATGAAGCGCGCGTCCGTCGTCGAGGGCGATGCGGAGAGTCGAATATGCCAGATGCGCAGGGTCGAGCGATTCGTCCTCGACGATCATCGCTCCGGTGAAGCGCGGCTGTACGACGAGCCGGTCGCCGGTGGAGAGATCAGTGACGATGAGCTTGGCCCTGCGCCAGCTTCTCACGATCTCCGCGCCGCGAAGCCGTCGCGCGAATGCGGTTTTGGTCACCTCGCGCAGCACGTCGGGCCGCGTAACGATAACGGCGACGATCCCGCGGCCGGAGATCGCGCTGTCGAGGTCCCGCGCGATGGTCTCGGTCTCAGGCAGCTCCGGCATCTCGCTCCAGCTCCCGCCAGGCAATGTCACGGCGGAATTGCTTGCCGTCGAACGACACCCGCTCCGCGTACTGTCGCGAGCACGCCGCCGCCTCGGCGATCGTCGCGCCCGTGCCGGTTATTGCGAGAACGCGCCCGCCATTCGTCGTCAGCTCGCCGGTCTCGCGGTCGCGCGCGGTAGCAGCATGAAAGACGTACAAGCCGTGCGGTGGGGCGGGGAGTCGAATGGTATCGTCCTTTCGCGACGAGTCGGGGTATCCGTGCGACGCCAGCACCGTTGTCACCGCTACCTGCCCCGACCACGTGATCGGCGCCATTCCGGCGAGCGACTCTCCGCGCGCGATCGCGCAAACCGGATCGAGAAGCGAGCTCGCCATCAGCGGGAGAATCGTCTCCGTCTCCGGATCGCCGAAGCGGCAGTTGAACTCCACCACCCGCGGCCCCGTGTCCGTCAACATCAGCCCCGCGTAAAGCAGTCCGGTGAATGCGCGTCCCTCGCCCCTCAGCGCGGCCAGCGTCGGCTCGATGATCCGGTCCATCGCCTTGCCGAGCACCTCTGGCGTCGCGACGGACACCGGGGCGTACGCGCCCATGCCGCCGGTGTTGGGGCCGAGGTCGCCGTCGAGCAGCCGCTTGTGGTCCTGCGCCGCGATCATCGGGAGAACGTTCGTGCCGTCGGTGAGGACGAACAGCGACAGCTCCTCGCCCTCCATGAACTCCTCGATGAGAATCTCGTCGCCCGCGTCTCCGAACGCGCGATCGTGAAGCATCATGTAGACCGCGCGCTCCGCCTCTTCGCTGCTGCGCGCAATCACCACCCCCTTGCCAGCGGCGAGGCCCGATGCCTTGATCACCGCGGGCGTGCCCAGCTTCGCCACCGCGCGGAGGGCATCGCCAGCATCGGTGTGATGAGATGCTGTTGCGGTGGGAATGCCCGACTTCATCATGAGCGACTTGGCGAACCGCTTGGAGGTCTCGATCTCGGCCGCCGCGCGTGTCGGGCCGAAGATCGCGTGTCCCCGATCGCGGAACGCGTCCACGATCCCCAACGCCAGAGGCGCCTCCGGACCAACGACGGTAACATCCACATCCGCGCGCTCGGCGAACCCGAGCAGCCCGCGGACGTCGTCGGGCTTCACGGGAATACAGTCGCTGAGCTCGGCGAGCCCGGCGTTGCCGGGGGCGCAGATGAGCTCGAGCGACGGATCGTCCCGCAGGAGCTTCCACGCGATGGCGTGCTCACGGCCGCCGTTGCCGACGAGCAGCAGCTTCATTTCACGCTCTCCGCGTCAGCGGATACGACTGCGAATCGAGCGCTGTCAGGCGAATGCCTGTTCCACGTCCGCGAGAAGATCCTCGACGTCCTCCACTCCGCACGACAGGCGGATGAGCCCCTCGGTGATCCCGAGCTGCGCGCGGCGCTCGATCTCGACGGACGCGTGCGTCATGGATGCGGGATGACTGATCAGACTCTCCACGCCGCCGAGCGATTCGGCGAGCGAGAACACGCGGAATTTCTTGAGCACCGCGTTAGCGCGCTCCTTCGTGCCCAACTCGACGGAGATCATTCCGCCGAATCCCTTCATCTGCCGCTTCGCGAGCTCGTGCTGCGGATGCGACTCGAGCCCCGGATAGATCACGTTGTCCGCGCCCAGCTTCTCTGCGAGCCACGCTGCGATGCGGCGGCCGTTGGCGTCGTGTCGCGGCATGCGCAGATGCAGCGTCTTGGTGCCGCGCAGCGCCAGCCATGAATCGAACGGGCCCGGCACCGCTCCAGCCGCATTCTGAATGAACTCCAGCCGTTCGGCGATGTCGTCCCGCCGCGTGATGGCGATTCCGCCGATCATGTCGCTGTGCCCGTTCAGATATTTCGTGGTGGAGTGATAGACGATATCAGCGCCGTGATCGAAGGGCCGCTGGAAGAACGGAGTGGCGAACGTGTTGTCCACGATGAACATCGCGCCGGCGTGCCGCGCGATGTCGCCAACCGCGGAGAGATCGGTGAGACGCATCAGCGGATTGGTGGGCGTCTCGATCAGTATCGCCTTCGTGTTCGCCCGGCACGCGTCGGCGACCCGCTGCGGATCGCGTGTGTCCACGAACGTGAACTCGAGCCCGTAGTTCTGGAGGATCTTGTCGAACAGGCGGAATGTGCCGCCATAGACATTCTCCCCGCAGACGATGTGATCGCCCGACCGGAACTGCTTCATGATCGAGTCGAGGCACCCCATTCCGCTGGAGAACGCGAATCCGTGTATCCCGCCCTCGAGCGTGGCGACGTTCCGCTCCAGCGCCTCTCGCGTGGGATTCTTGCCGCGCGCGTATTCGTACCCCTTGTTCTCGCCGAGTCCTTCCTGGACGTACGTCGAGGTGGTGTAGATCGGGGTCATGATGGCACCCGAGAGGAGGTCGGGTCGCTGTCCGGCGTGAATTGCGCGGGTTCCGAATCCGGCGTTCGTGTCTGCGTCGAAGATGCGGGTCATGCCTGTCGAGTGAGGGTTGGGCTACCCCTCAAACATAAGGGTGATTACCCGTTACCCGTTACCCGCTGCCCGTTGCCCGTTGCCCGATTGTCTGATTGTCTGATTGTCTGATTGTCAGCGATAAGCTTGACGTTCCTCGCAACGGGACACGGATAGCGGGCAGCGGGTCACGGGCAGCGGGTCACGGGCAGCGGGATAGTGCGTAGCCTTGGGTCGCATGACATTATGTAACGAAATCAGGGGAGCGTGAATGGCATACGAAGGTCTGATGGTGAGTGTGTCGGGAGTACGCGGGCGAGTGGGCGAAGCGCTCACCCCCGAGATCATTGCGAAATTCGCGTCCGGCTTCGGCGCGTGGGCGAGGCAGCGTGCGGGAGGCGGTCGCGTGAAGATCGTCGTCGGACGCGACAGCCGTGTCTCCGGGCCGATGTTTCAGCCGGTCGTGATGTCGGCGCTGCAATCCGTCGGTTGCGACGTGATAGACGTGGGAATGGCGCCGACGCCGACGATTCAACTCGCCGTGGAGCACCATCACGCGGCCGGTGGTCTCGCGATCACGGCAAGCCACAATCCAATCGAGTGGAACGCGCTCAAGTTCATCGGACCGTCGGGACTGTTTCTCGATGGGGCCGAGGCGGCCGAGATGCGCGCCGTGGTCGAGGGGACGATTCCCCGCGCGGCGTGGGACGAGCTCGGCGTGATCGAGAGCGATGCATCCGCGATCGCGAGGCACATCAAGCAGGTTCTGTCGTTGCCCTTCCTGGACGTCGAGGGGATCAGGCGGCGCGAATTCCACGTCGCTCTGGACTGTGTGCGCGGCGCGGGCGGCGCGTTCATGCCCGAGCTGCTCAGGCAGCTTGGGTGTCGTGTGTCGGCGATCAATCTCGAGACCGACGGCCGATTTCCGCGCGCACCCGAGCCGGTGCCGGAGAACCTCGGCGAGCTCGAGGAGCTTGTACGGACTACGGACGCGGAGATCGGCTTCGCGGTTGACCCCGATGTGGACCGGCTCGCGCTCATCTCCGACGAAGGGAAGGCCATCGGTGAGGATTACACGCTCGCGCTGGCGGCGAAGGTGGTGCTGCGTCATCGCGAGGGCGCTATCGTGACGAATCTCTCGACGAGCCGGATCGTGGACGACATCGCGCGCGAACAGGATCGCAGTGTGATTCGGACGCCGGTGGGGGAGGTGAACGTCGCGACGCGCATGAGATCGGAGAATGCTCCGGTCGGCGGCGAAGGCAACGGGGGAGTGATTCTCACCGAGATGCATCTTGGCCGCGACGCGCCGGTGGGCGCAGCGCTCATTCTCCAGCTGTTGCTCGAGGAGAAGCGGCCGTTGTCGGCGATCGTGTCATCGTACCCACGGTATTTCATCGTGAAGAACAAGCTCGATCGTCCCTCGGCGCCGCTGGACACGGTGTATGCGTCGCTGCGCGAGGCGTTCGCCGATGCCGACGTGGATACGCAGGACGGGTTGCGGCTTGCGTGGGCGGATCGGTGGGTGCATGTGCGGCCGTCGGGGACCGAGCCGGTCGTGCGCGTGATCGCTGAGGCGCCGACGAGGGAAGAGGCGGAGGCGCTGATCGCGAAGTGTAGAGGGCCGCTCGACGCGCTTTCGGTTTAGCGCTTTCGGTTTAGGGCAGCACTGTGGCAGAAGGGGTGGGAGCCAGGGAAAGTGCGCCATCCATGCGAGCGCGACTCGCAGTCGCCTTGATCATCGCCACGGTGGCCGTGCTTTTCCCCATCGCCGAGCATCTTCGTACTCCTGATCGGCCGTCCGACCTCGGAATTGTCTGGTTCGGAGCGCGGTCTCTGTTGGCGGGAGTCAATCCCTTCCCATTGGTAGGCCCAGGTCGCTGGTACGAGTGGGATTGGGGACTCTTCTATCCGGCGACGGCGATGGTGGCGGCATTACCCCTGGCGTGGCTCACAGAAGCTTGGGCGACCGGCGTCTTTGTCTGGATCTCGTCCGCCGCACTCGCGTTCGCAGCGACTCGGGACAATTGGAACCGAGTGTGGATCTTCCCTTCGGCAGCATTTATCATTTCGGCCCGCACGGGACAGTGGTCGACGATTCTGTCCGCTTCGTTCCTCCTGCCGGGGCTGAGCTGGATCTGGATCTGCAAGCCGACGACGGGCCTCGCGATGGCCCTCGCGACCGGTTCCTCGCGCGCTCTCAAGATTGGCACCCTGGGCGCAATTCTCTTGATGATTGTAAGTCTCGCCATGCTTCCCGACTGGCCGAGTCAGTGGTTCGATGTGATCTCAGGGCCGCGAGAGCTGTCATCTCCCGTCACACGCGCAGGCGGCTTCGCTATTCTCCTCGCGTTGCTCCGGTGGCGGCGCTCCGAAGCCCGGCTGCTCGTAGCGCTTGCTCTGATACCCCTAACGGCGGCTTGGTACGAAGGCTTGCCGTTGCTGCTTGTCGCATCAACGAAGCGCGAGAATCAGCTGCTGTCGATGATATCTTCGATTGGCTTTATCTCCCAGCACTTCTTTCAGTCCGCTCCAAACGTGGTCGTGTCCCACGACACAGGCGTGTTGATGAACGCGTTTTGCTATTTGCCTGCAACGTTGATGGTCTTGAGGCGGCCAAACGACGGTGCCGCGCCGGCGTGGGTGACGGCGCTTGCGCGGCTCGCTCGGCCCTCCGAGAGAGGAACATGATATGAGACCGATCAAACTATTTACCTGAACGCCGGCATTGCTGGTGCCGGTGGAACGTAGTAAGGTAGGCGGCGTTTGAGGCCAAACCACTTCGCACAGGGGGATGCATGCATCAGCACAGACCAACGATCGCCGGGTTTCTACGTGACGAAGACGGTGCAGCTCTAGCCGAGTATGGAATTCTCGTGGCGTTTGTCGCGATCGTCGCGATCGTTGCGGTCACGTTCTTCGGCAGCCGCATTTCCTCCAAGTTCTCGGAGTACGCCAACAAGCTCTAGGGCGGGCCATGCGCCGCAGTCGGCCCCCTGTCAGACGATCTCGAACTCGGCCTGACAGATGTTGCAACAGAGCTGCTTACCGTGCTTCTCCGATAGCTCCCAATTGCCATTTGTGTGGCTTTGGTTCTGCGGGGAACCAGGCCCGCTATCACGGCCCCCGTCTTGCCCGTTAACTTCCGGATCGGAGCGGATCAAAGCCCCCTAACTGATTGAGCGACGCATGTGCGGAATCGTGGGATATATCGGAGAGCGCGGGGCGACACCTCTGCTGCTCGAGGGATTGAAACGCCTCGAATACCGCGGCTATGACTCAGCCGGCGTCGCCATCCTCAACGGACACGGCGTCGAAACACGAAAGGCCGCAGGCAAGATCTCCCGCCTCGAGGCCGCGCTGGCTACCGCTCCGATTGTCGGCAACCTCGGCATCGCCCACACCCGCTGGGCCACTCACGGCGCGCCGACCGAGTGCAACGCCCACCCGCACGTGGATTGCAAAGGCCAGATCGCCATCGTCCACAACGGCATCATCGAGAACTCGACCGCCCTCAAGGCCCACCTCATCGAGCGCGGACACAAGTTCGTCTCCGAGACGGACACCGAAGTCCTTGCCCACCTCATCGAGGAGGCGTTCGACGGAAACCTCGAGAACGCGGTCATCGAGGCGCTCTGGCAGGTCGAAGGCACCTACGGCATCGCGGTCGTCTCCAGCGAGGATCCCGACAAGATCGTCGCCGCGCGCAAAGGCAGCCCCCTCCTCATCGGCCTCGGCGACGGCGAGTACTACGTCGCCAGCGACGCCTCCGCGATTCTCGCGCACACGCGCGAAGTTGTCTATCTCGACGACGGCGACCTCGCGGTGCTGACACGCGACGGCTATCGCGTCATTGACCTGCGCGCAAAGGAGCTCGAGAGAACGGTCCACAAGATCGAGTGGGACCTCCAGCAGATCGAGCGCGGTGGATTCGACCATTTCATGCTCAAGGAAATCTTCGAGCAGCCGGAGACGATCGAGAACTGCATGCGCGGACGCCTCCTCGACGAGGAAGGCACGTCGAAGCTCGGCGGCCTCAACATGACCGACGAGGAGCTCCTCAGATTCGACAACATCGTCATCACCGCCTGCGGCACCAGCTGGCATTCGGCCCTCATCGGCGAGCACATGATGGAAGAGCTGACGAGAATTCCGGTGGAAGTCGAGTACTCGTCGGAGTTCCGCTATCGCAATCCCATCGTCAACGATCGCACGCTCTGCATCGTCATCTCACAGTCGGGCGAGACAGCCGACACTCTCGCCGCCATGCGTGAGGCGAGGAACCGCGGCGCCCGCACATACGGCGTCGTCAACGTCGTCGGCTCGACGATCGCGCGCGAGTCGCACGGCGGCATCTACGTGCACGCCGGCCCGGAGATAGGAGTCGCCTCGACGAAGGCTTTCACGAGCCAGGTCGTCGCGCTCGCCCTCCTGACGCTCAAGATCGGCCGCCTCAAGGACGTCTCCGTGGTGCACGGCAAGGAGATCATCGAGGCGCTCCGCGCTCTCCCCGGACAGGTGAAGCAGATCCTCGACCGCGCCGAAGAGATCGAGGCGCTCGCCGAGGAGTTCAAGCGCGCGCAGAATTTCCTCTACCTCGGCCGCGGCTACAATTTCCCCACGGCGCTCGAGGGAGCGCTCAAGCTCAAGGAGATCAGCTACATCCACGCCGAGGGATATCCCGCGGCGGAGATGAAGCACGGGCCCATCGCGCTGATTGACGAGATGATGCCGGTGGTGTTCATCGCGCCGCACGATGCCGTGTTCGACAAGATCGTGTCGAACGTGCAGGAAGTGAAAGCGCGGAAGGGAAAGGTCATCGCGATCACCAGCCGCGATGAGCCCGCGCTCGCCGGGAAGCTGGATTACGAGATCCGCATTCCCGAGACGATTGACATGCTGACGCCGGTGCTGGCCTGCATTCCACTTCAGCTCATGGCGTACTACATCGCGGTCAAGCGCGGGTCGAACGTGGACCAGCCGCGCAACCTCGCGAAGTCCGTCACGGTCGAGT
Source organism: Gemmatimonadaceae bacterium (assembly GCA_030647905.1). Taxonomy (NCBI): domain Bacteria; kingdom Pseudomonadati; phylum Gemmatimonadota; class Gemmatimonadia; order Gemmatimonadales; family Gemmatimonadaceae; species Gemmatimonadaceae bacterium. The sequence goes on from JAUSJA010000017.1 coordinate 146,784, forward strand.
AGCCGCTGCGAGTTCTGCTCCAGCGTGTCTCGCGCGCCGAGGTTCGCGTCGCCGGCCGGACGACCGGGAAGATCGGCCGCGGCTTCCTGCTGTTCGTCGGCATCACGCACACCGACACCGGCGACCAGGTGGAGTGGATGGCCGAGAAAGTGTCGGGGCTGAGACTGTTCGCCGACGCGGAGGACAAGATGAACCTCGCTCTCGCCGACGTGCGTGGTGCGGTTCTCGTCGTTTCCCAGTTCACGCTCTACGGCAACGCGGAGAAGGGAAGACGTCCGAGCTTCATTGACGCTGCCCGGCCGGACACGGCGATTCCGCTCTACGAGGCGTTTCTCGCGGCGCTGAAGGCGCGCGGCCTCAAGGTCGAGACGGGCGAGTTCGGCGCGATGATGGACGTCGAGCTGGTGAACGACGGCCCGGTCACGCTCTGGCTCGAGCGCTGACGCAACCTCGCGCCTGAAAGCCGGCGATACCATGCCATCTATCTCCGACCTTCGCGTCATTCTTGCGTCGTCGTCGCCGCGCAGATGCCAGCTGCTCGACCTCGTCGGCATTCGCCACGAGGTGATTCCCGCCGATACCGACGAGACCTACCTTGCCGGAGAGATCGCCGAAGCGCACGCCGAGCGCCTCGCGCGGGCTAAGGCGGAGAAGATCGCGGCCGATGCGCTCGATGCGCTCGTGATCAGCGCCGACACGATCGTCGTGATAGACGGCATCGTGCTCGGCAAGCCGCTCGACGTCGGCGACGCCGAGCGAATGCTGGCGATGCTGAGCGGCAGATCGCACACCGTGATAACAGCTGTCGCGGTGTCCAACGAGGGACGTACGGTATCGGCGGTCGAGCAGGTGGACGTGACGTTCATGCCGCTCGACGAGGACGACATCCGCCGCTACGTCGCCACCGGCGAGCCGATGGACAAGGCGGGGGCGTACGGAATTCAGGGGTTCGGGGCGACGATCGTGCGGCGGATAGACGGCGATTACTTCGCCGTGATGGGGCTGTCGCTGGTGCGGCTCGTCGCGCTGCTGCGCGAGCTTGGCGTGACCTACGACTTCCCGCGGTAGCGCTCGGCCCAGATCGCGAGCTTGTCCGCGACGTCGGGGACCGAGATCCGCGACATGCGATCCGGCTTCGTCGCCATCGTCACCGGCCCCGTTTCACCGCGGTCGTGGAATGCGTCAATGACGAGATCCTGGAACCTTCGATACGGCCCGGTGCGGCGCGGATCGGTGTAGCCCATCAGCGAGATGACGGGCCGCCCGAGCGCGACGGCCATGTGAAGCGGACCGGTGTCGGGGGACAGCACGAGCTCCGACGCGTCGAGAATGGAGACGAGCCTGCGAAGTCCGCTGCCGAGCGCGGGGCAGGGATAACTCCTGCTCTCGGCGGCTATCTCGGTGGCGGCGTTCCTCTCCCGCTTCGAGCTGCCCCCGACGAGCACGGGCTGGAGGCCGTATTGCTCGGACAGTATGTCGCACACCGCCGCCCACCCCGCGGGAATCCAGTCTTTCTCCGGTTTGCTCGTGGCCACGACAATCGCCGCGATGGACCGCTCGAACCTCTTCACGAACTCCTTCTGCCAGGCGCGCTCGCTCTCCCAGGGGCCGAGTCCCCATTCCACCGGTTCCGGGTCTATTCCCAGCGGTCGCAGGAACTCGAAATACTGGTCCTGCACGTGCTGCACGGGATGCGCGGGAATCCGCTCGGTGGTGAAGAGCCAGTTGGCGTCGCGCGCCCGTGCGAGGTCGAAGCCAAGCCGGCGGGGCGCGCCGGACAGAGCGGTGATCACGCCGGCCTTGAAGTAGACCTGCAGGTCCAGGAGGAGATCGAAGCGGCGCGCGCGCAGAGACCCGATCACATCGCGGAAAGCCTTCAATCGCGGCGAACGATCGAAGATGATGATGTCGTCAACCGCGGGATGTCCGCGTACCAGCGACGCCGGGCCGGGCTGGAGCACCCATGTGATGTGCGACGCGGGATGAGCGCGCTTGATGGCGTTGATCACCGGCAGCACGTGCACGGCGTCGCCGACGGCGCTCATCATCACGATGCAGATGCGGTCGAGAGCGCCGGTCATCTCTTCATCGCCTCGCTTGCAGCCGAGCGGATGCGCCCAATCTCGGCGTCCGATATCTCGAGCGATTCCGTCTCGCGCAGCTTGCGAAGCGAGCGGTCGAGTCGCGCCATGTTGGCCTTGGCGACCATCGGATCGCCGCGAACGTGAAAGCGGATGCGGTCCACGTCGAGAACATGGGCGCCCGCGCCGTCGGCCGCATCCCATGCGATGAGAATATTGCGCGCGTTGAGATCGGGATGGTGCGCCCCCGCGCGCGCGAGCGACGCGAGAAGCAGCCCGGTGGCGCGAAGACACGCATCGCGGTCGTCGCCTGGCCTCATTTCGCGGAGCACGACAGCCAGGTCGTGGCTCTGGGGAATCTCACGCGTGGCGACATCGCTCCGCCTCAGGAGCGGCCCGGCGCGATAGCTCACGAATGCGATCACTTCCGGCGTGGGAACGCCGGCAAGCCGGAGGCGCAGCGAATTCATCAGCTCACGAAGACCGCGCGTCGGCGGAAGAAAGAGATCGGATCCCGTCCGCGCGAGGAAACCACCGCGCATTGCGTGTCGCACCACGACGTCGCCGCATCCTTGCCCAAGCGTGATGCCGTAGGCCAGTGCGCGCCCCATGAAGCGGCGGGCATCGGGTTGCCGCGCGGCGTATTCGTGCAGCGTCTCGCTTTCGAGAATGGATTGCAGGGAATGGAGACAGCTCTCGACCGCGAGTCCGCGCGCGCCGTTCGCCCGGATCTTCGCATACCCCGGCATCGGTACCGCGATCGCCATCAGGCAGCTCCTCTCGCCTGTCCGATCGCCATCAGTATCGCCCGCGCCTTGCTCTCGGTTTCCTCCCATTCGGTTTCGCCGACGGAATCCGCCACGATCCCGGCACCCGCCTGAACGGACGCGACACCATCGGCGATGACACATGTCCGGATGGTGATCGCGAGATCCATCCGCTTTCCACCAGCGGCGATGTATCCGATCGCGCCCGCATAGGGACCGCGCGACACGGGCTCGAGCTCGTAGATGATCTCCATCGCCCTCACCTTGGGCGCCCCGGTCATCGTCCCCGCGGGAAACGTCGCACGGAATACGTCCATGGCCGAGCGCTCGCGGTCGAGCTCGCCCTCGACCTGGCTCACGATGTGGAGCACATGCGAGTACTTCTCCACCTTCATGAGCTCGGTGACCTCCACGGTGCCGTACCGCGCCACGCGGCCCACGTCGTTCCGCCCCAGGTCCACCAGCATGATATGCTCGGCGCGTTCCTTGGGATCGGCCAGCAGCTCGGCGGAAAGCTCGGCGTCGCGCTGGGGAGTTGTCCCACGGGGGCGCGTGCCGGCGATGGGGCGCAGCGTCACGCGATTGTCGGCCAGTCGGACGAGGAGCTCGGGCGAGCTGCCGACTATCTCCACTCCGTCGAGCACGAGGTGGTACATGTACGGCGACGGATTCAGCGCGCGAAGCGAGCGGTAGAGCGTGGTCGGATCGAAGTCGGCGTCGAGCTCGATCCGGCGTGAGAGCAACGCCTGAAAGCAGTCGCCGGCACGAATGTACTCGCGGATTCTCTCCACTCCGGCGATGAAGTCGTCGCGGGCGATGCTCGATGTACCGGTCGCCGAGGGCGCCGTCGTATCGAGCGAGAGCACGGGAAGCGGATTGGGCTCGCGCAGCCGCCGCTCGATCTCGCAAACATCATCCATCGCCTCGTCGTGCAGTCTCCTCAGCTCGTCCTCCGCCGCGCCGGACTCGACGGGAACGCCGACGACGATTCGGGCGCGTGATTTCAGATTGTCCACGATCACCATTGATCGAGTGAACACGAACACTGCGTCTGGCGCACTCGATGGGCGTGGCGGGGCCGGGGGCAGCCGCTCGATGAGACGGACGCAGTCGTAACCGAAGTATCCGACGGCTCCCGTCCAGAACTCGCCCAGCTCGGGGACGTCAGCCGGCTCCGCCGCGGCTACAATGGCGTCGAGGTCCGCCAGCGGATCCGCCGGCGTCCGCGCGGAATGCCAGCCGCGGTGCCCATCCCAGTCCTCGACCACGCCGTCGCGCAGACGCCACGCTAAGCGCGGCTCGGTGCCGAGGAACGTGTAGCGCGCCCAGGTCTCGCCGCCGGCGGGAGCGGATTCCAGGAGGAAGCCGAACGCGCCGCGCCTTATCCGAGCGTAGGCGGCGACGGGAGTGTCGGCGTCGAGCACCAGCTCGCGCCACACGGGGACGATGCGTGCGCCCCTCGCGTGGCCCGGTGCGCTGTCCGCGCCACGCGCCAGCGCCGCAAATCGGTCGAAGGCGTCGTCAGTCATTCGGCCTTGGAAGCATCGCCGCGGCGGACAGTATTCAATTGCTCCGGCACATCCCTCACGTAACTTTCCCTGATGATGCGACGGTCAATCGCGGTACTGCTCGCCGCCTGTGGATTCGCTTCAGTCGCGTCCCTTCCCGCTCCTCTCCTCGCGCAGGAGTGGAACGACCCCCGGTCGCGGGGCCTCGTGGAGCAGGCGACCGAACGGAGAGCGCGACAGATCGCCGACACCGCGCTCGCCAGCTACAAGGCGGCTGCGCACGGTTACCTGACATTCCTTGCCCAGGTTGGTGAAGGCTTCACCGAACCGCCAAAGATCGTCAAGGCGGACGAGCTGGCGCTAGACGTGTACTGGCAGGCGCCGAATCTCAGCAAGCAGCTTATCGCCGGCCGGCGCGACACTCTGCTCCTGCCGACCGACATCAATTACCACCGCGATCACCTCGGAATAGTCCAGAACAACTTCCCCAACATCATCCGCCTCGGCGAAGGCGACGAGGTGCGCGACGTCCCGCACCCACTCTCGGCGGAAGGTCTGCTCCAGTACGACTACGCCATTCGCGACTCGCTCGAGATCCGGATCGGGCCGAGGACGCTCGACGTGTACGAAGTGCGCGTGCGTCCGAAGAACGACCGCGAGCCCCGCGCCATCGGGGCTGTCTATATAGACAAGGAAAGCGGAGAAGTCGTGCGGATGGCGTTCAGTTTCACGCGCGCCGCGCTTCGCGACAAGGAGCTCGAGGACGTGAGCGTGGTGCTCGAGAACGGGCTGATCGATGGCCGCTTCTGGCTCCCGCGGAGGCAGGAGATCGAGATTCGGCGCACGGGCACATGGCTCGATTATCCGGCGCGGGGAATCATTCGCGGGCGGTGGGAGATCAGCGGCTACGAAGTGAACAAGGCGTTGCCCGCGGGAATATTCGGCGGGCCGGAAATCGCCCTCGCGCCGCGCGGCACGCCGATGCCGTTCCCGTTCACGGGGCAGGTGCTCGATTCACTGCCGCCCGACGTTCGCGCGGTTACCGACGCCGACGTCGCGAAGGTACAGGAAGAGGCGCGTGCGCTCGTGCGCGGACAGGCACTGGCACGCACGCGGAGTACGGCGATCTCGGGACGAAGCGTGTCCGACTTCATCCGCGTCAATCGCGTCGAAGGCCTCGCACTCGGCGGCGGCCTCACTCAGCGGCTCGGCGAGGGATTCGTGCTCACTGCGCGCGGACGGTACGGATTCGCCGATCATGAGCCGAAGGTGCGCGGAGAGCTCTCCTACCGTCGCGCCAGCGGTGCGGGCGTGTCCGTCACCGGATTTCGCGATTATCGCGATGCCGGCGATGTGATGGAGCGGTCGCTCGCCGTGAACAGCATCGCGGCGCAGGAGTTCGGCAGCGATTACACCGATCTCTACGGCGCTCGCGGAGTCTCGGCGGCGGCGCGCATGCCGCTCGGCGCGGGTTGGATGGGAGCGGTCGAGGGCACGTTCGAGCACGAGCGGCAGCTCGAGCGAAATGCGACGCCGGCATCAGGGCGGTATGAGGCGCCGACGCCTGCGTGGGCGGTCACGGAACGGCGGCTCACCGGCTCACTCGATCTTCCGACGAAGCTCGGCCCGATGGGATTCGAGACGCAGCTGCATGCGGAGGCGAGCGTCATCCGTTATCGCGGCGAGGATCAGGGAACGAGCGGCGCTACCTTCGGTCGATTCGTCATCACTGGAAATTTTGAGCGGCCATTCGGGCGGCAGCGAATCGTCTCGAGATCGCTCGTCGCGTTCATTTCCGGTGCCGGTCTGATACCGCCGCAAAACTTCGTCTATCTCGGCGGGCCGGTCACGGGTCCCGGGTACGATTATCACCAGTTCGCGACGGACGCCGGATGGAGCCATCGGCTGGAGTTGCAGACGCCCGTGCCGTTTCCGTCGTTCCCCCTCGGACGATACGGCAGAACGCCGGCGACGATCACTCTCGCGCCATTCGCAAACGTGCTCTGGAAAAACGACCGCGCGGATCCGCGCAAACCGGCTCTCGACATAGTCGTCGGGAGAAAGCGGGATGTTGAGTGGTACCCCTCCGTGGGAGTGGGTGCACTCATGTTGTTCGATCTTGTGCGGTTCGACATTGCGAGGGGGCTTCGCGACGGGCGGTGGACGTTCTCGGCGGATGTGACGCGAGATCTTTGGCGGATACTCTGATTGATCGAGGGTTGATAGCAAGACCGCTACCCGCTACCCGCTACCCGTGACCCGTGACCCGTGACCCGTGACCCGTGACCCGCTGCCCGCTGCCCGCTGCCCGCTGCCCGCTGCCCGCTGCCCGCTGCCCGCTGCCCGCTGCCCGCTGCCCGCTGCCCGCTGCCCGCTGCCCGCTGCCCGCTGCCCGCTGCCC